>NZ_QRWO01000079.1:0-992 GCF_003459655.1 Collinsella sp. AF19-1LB | reverse complement strand
CTCAATGTGTTCGGCTGAGATCGGAAATCAACCCCAAAAATTGGTACACGGATTTACCTGCGATGTTCATGCTTGGTCAAAAGCCTATCAAGCGATATATCCATTATTTTAATGCGCGCGCCTGAGCTTTTGACTGAAGTGGCAGTCCGACCGCCGGCAGGCGGCCACGCTATATCCAAAGGCCACGCCTACTCCCCGTGCCCGGCTACGTCGACGACCCAGTGCTGCCCGTCGAGTTCCTGCCGCAGAGCTACATCAGGGACGTCTTATTGGGGGACGACCACATGGAACCCCGGGAGATCAAGCTGTACGGCTGATCCATCCGTCAACAACATGTCAAAGCCCCAAAACCCAACAGGATCGCGAACGAGGGGATGAATTGACCGCCCGGGTATTTGCGCCAGGGCGGTCAATTTTATCAACCATGGGTGCGATTCTGTGAGGCCATTTTTCTGGCATCCGCCGTTTGCTCCGGTCTCAACGCACCCATCGACCGTTCAGTAATCTTTGCGAACGCGACCACGTGCGCATTTGTCGAACAATCAAATGTCCGACAATGTCTGACGGAGCTGTCAGATATTCACGCACGAACAGGCGAGCTTCGCGAGCGATTGTAGGCAACTAGTAGCCCCAGCTGCGTCTTTGGCGCAGGTTCGACGTCTGACATCTTGAATGTCTAACGTTGAACGAAGCTGGTTGATAACAAGCAGGTGGAATAAACATGGAGCCCGACACCTCTCGCGCAATCGGCGCGCGGTAAGGGTCTGGCCCATCTCATATGTTGCCAACGCTAACGGTGAACCTGAGCGCCCGGGCACATTCTTTGTTGGCTGAAACCGGCATAGCAACTAGTGGAAGGCATCATCGAAGGAGTGTGCTGGAAAGCACCCGTCTCCTTAACTGTTAGAAATGCAGGTTAATAATCTATGTGGTCAATGTGATACCGTTGAACCCGCATATCGATACCGCTCAGCCATTCGCCTCGCCCCCGT
>NZ_QRWO01000078.1:0-1024 GCF_003459655.1 Collinsella sp. AF19-1LB | reverse complement strand
GGGGGGCGGACGCGCGAGCGGGAGCTCGAGGAGCGCGTGCGCAAACTCGAGGCCCAGGTGGCGTATCTAAAAAAATCGATAGCCCTGAAAGCGGAGAAGAGCTCTCAAACTGGGAGAAAGCCCAGGTCGTAGCCTCCCTTTCAGGGCACCACCGCCTATGCGACCTGCTCGCGGCCGCGCGGCTCGCGCCGTCGAGCTACCACTATGCCGTAGCGCACCCGCCGAGAGCGACCCGGCCAGAGCTCCGGGAGGCCGTGCGCGAGATCTTCTCGAGGACGGCGAACGGGTGCGGCCACCGCCAGATAGCGATGTGCCTGAGGGCCGAGCTGGGCGCGAGGATAGCGGACAAGACGGTCCTCAAGATGATGCGGGAGCTCGGCATCCGCTGCGGCATCCGCCGGGAGACCGACTACCATCGCTACAACTCCTACCGCGGTCCGGTCGGCGAGAGGTTCGACAACCTGATAGCGCGTGACTTTCGCGCGGGCGCCCCGTGGGAGAAGCTCGGGACCGACGTCACGGAATTCAGGCAGCCCTGGGGCAAGGCGTACTTCGCCCCGGTCTACGACTTCTGCACGAAGGAGATCGTCTCCTGGTCGGTGTCGACGAGCCCGGACATGGCCCAGCAGGAGGAGGTGCTCAGGCGCCTGTTCGCGAGAATGCCGGCCGGGGCCTCGCCGATCGTCCACAGCGACATGGGCTGGCAGTACCAGCACCCTAGGTGGACCGGCGAGCTCAGGAGGCACGGCGCCAGGCAGAGCATGTCGAGAAAGGGCAACTGCCTAGACAACGGGGCGACGGAGCAGGTGTTCGGGCATCTCAAGGACGAATTCTTCAGGGGCGTCGAGTGGGCCGACTTCGAGTCCTTCAAGAGGGACCTCGACGCCTACGTCGTGCATTGGAACACGAGGCGTCGCCAAGTGGCGCTCGGCGGCCTCACCCCGGTGGAGTTTCGGAAACGGCTATTGAAAGCGTCCTAGTGTTCGCTTCTAATAAAGAAGGCCAAGATTCGGGACGCAGTTCA
>NZ_QRWO01000077.1:0-1034 GCF_003459655.1 Collinsella sp. AF19-1LB | reverse complement strand
TTTGAGGAACGAGTCATTATCCAAACGCGTCTCCGCGACAAGCAATCGTATCGGAGCATAGCCCGTGAGATTGGGTGCTGTGTCAATACGGTACGCAACGAGGTGAAGCGTGGCAAGGTTCTTTGCTATAACGGCAAGGTGGAACGCTATCGCGCAGCAGACGGGCAAAGCACCTATGAGGCGCATCGCGAAAACTGTGGTCGCAAATGCGACGCCATAGCAAAGGGAGCATTCCTCGACTATGTGCAGAAGAGACTTCAGGAACATCACTGGTCGCTCGATGCCTGCTTTGGCAGGGCACTGGTTACGGGAGAATTTCAACGTGGCGAGATGGTCTGTACGAAAACCCTGTACAACTATGTCACGCTGGGGCTCCTAGGAAAAATCAAGAGTATTGACCTGCCCTTGCGCGTCAAGCGAAAAAACGCCAGGAAGCGGGTTCGTGAGCGTAAGAAGAAGTTCGGCCGCAGTATAGATGAGCGCGATCCTTCTGTGGATGAGCGTCAGGATTTCGGGCATTGGGAGTGTGACCTTGTACTGGGATCTCGCTCAAAGGACGAAGTACTGCTGACTCTGGTTGAGCGCAAGACACGCTGTTCCCTCATCAGAAAACTGCCCAACAAGGAAAGTGCCTCTGTAATAGCAGCCTTCAGAAAATTGAAGGATGGAATGTTCCGCGGCTGTTTCAGCCGAGTGTTCCTCAGCATTACGACAGACAATGGCAGTGAGTTTTCTAGCCTGTCGGAGCTAGAGAAACTAAGTCACACACGGATCTATTATGCGCATCCGTACTGCTCCAGCGACAAAGGTACGAATGAGAATCACAACGGCTTATTCCGTCGATTTCTTCCCAAAGGGAAGAAAATCCAGGATTACCCAGTGGAACACATTTCCAGAGTAGAGTGCTGGGCCAACACCCTGCCAAGAAAAATACTCGGCTATAAGACACCCGAGGAGTGCTTTAGGGAAGAAATGCTTGCAGCACTTACTGCATAAAGGTTCGCCGGGTGTTCAACTTATTATTGCAATTCGGG
>NZ_QRWO01000076.1:0-1038 GCF_003459655.1 Collinsella sp. AF19-1LB | reverse complement strand
CTCCGCGAGCGGCGCCATCTTGCGCGAGATCACGCGGCTCGCGCGGCGCGCCACGAGCGCGAGCGCGAGCGCGCTTCCCGCCGCGACGCCGACGAGCATGAGGTTCTGCGGGTTGGGAAGCAGGCCGGCGAGATCGCGCGAGACCCACTGCGGCAGGTACTCGCTGACGAGCGCGCATGCCCCGCCGTCCTTGAGCGGGAACGCGGCGTAGGTGAGGCCCGAGCCCCCGCCCTCGATCTCCACTGTGCCCGGATCAGCGGCGAGTGCCGTACGGGCCATTTCCGTCGCGTCCTCGAGCCGCGTGCCCTCGAGGTCTGTCATCAGCACGTATCCGTCCTTGTTCAGGATGAGGTAGCGGTACGCCGTCGGCACGTCCTGCTGCCCGCAGACGCCGTCGCGTGCCAGGCCCTCCGCGACCTCGCGTGCATTGGCCGGCCCCCAGCTTGCCTCGTAGACGAAGCCCACATTGATCGCCGCGGAGAGCGCCATGAACGAGGCGAGCCACGCCGTGGCGACCGCCGCGAACGCGTAGGCGAAGTAGCGCGCGATGACGAAGGAGAGCGGCATGCCCCCGCGACCTCGCGCCCCGGTCCTCAGAGCTGCCACTTGTACCCCATCCCCCAGACGGTCGCGATCGGATCGGCGCCGGCCTCGGAGAGTTTCCTCCGGGCGCGGCTGACCTGCATGGATATGGCCGCGTCGTCGGCGTCGCTCTCCCAGCCGAGCACCGCCTCGCGTATCTGCGCGCGGCTCATGACCTGCCCGGGGTGGCGCGCGAGGTACTCGCAGATGGCGTACTCGGTGGGAGTGAGCGGCACGGTCTCGCCGCCCACGGCGAGGTCGCGCGCCCCGAGGTCGATCCGCACCTCCCCGAAGGAGAGGGCGTGCGAGCGCGGCCGGCGCTCACGGCGTAGATGGGCCGCGACCTTGGCGCGCAGTTCCGCGGCCCCGAAGGGCTTGCGGACGTAGTCGTCGGCGCCCAGGCCGTAGGCGGCCACGGCGTCCTCCTCGGCCACGCGCGCGGTCAGGAAGACGATG
>NZ_QRWO01000075.1:0-1057 GCF_003459655.1 Collinsella sp. AF19-1LB | reverse complement strand
GCCGGGCCCTTACGCCAGCACGCCGAAGAACGCGCCGACGATGCCCACGACCATGGTGGCCACGATCAGCGCCATGGGGTTGATCTTCTTGGACAGCAGCCAGTAGTACAGCCAGAAGGCGAGCATGCCGAGCATGCCGGGCATGATGCCGTCCAGGATGTCCTGGAGGGTCTGGGCGTCCTCGCCCGAGCCGATGGCCACCGGGATGCTGGCCCAGAACATGTCCTTGCACATGGCGCCCACGACCATGACGCCCACGATGCCCACGCAGGTCATGATCTTCTGCATGAGGCCGGTCCTCTGGGCCTCGTCCAGGAAGCCCACGCCCAGCTCGTAGCCCTTGACGGCGCCCCAGACGCGCAGCGCGAAGCCGGGGACGTTGTAGATGAGCAGGAAGGCGATGGGGCCGAAGGGGTTGCCGGCCTGGCACAGGCTGATGCCCACCGCGGCGGCGACCACGCGCAGCGTCGACAGGAAGATGGAGTCGCCGATGCCGGACAGCGGGCCCATGAGGGCGGCCTTGACGTCGTTGACGCTCTCGGGCTCGATCTCGCCGCGGGCGACCTTCTCCTCCATGGCCATCGCGATGCCGCCGACGAACGGGGCGAACTGCACGGTGATGTTGAAGAACGCGCAGTGGCGGTGCAGGGCCTCGGCGTAGTCGTCGGGGCGGCCGGCGTAGATCTTCTTGAGCATGTTGGCGACCATCAGGCAGAAGGCGATGTTCATCTGCTTGTAGTAGGTCCAGGAGAACTCCATGCCCAGGGCGCCGGTGTTGAGGGCGCTCCTGACGAGGTCGGAGCGCGTGATCTTGTTCTCGGGACTAGAAGTCATCGTCCTCATCCCCTTCCGCGGAGAGCTGGGGCTGGGCTCCGCCCAGGCCGAGCAGGTCGAACTTGTCGATGCCGATGATGATGGCGATCAGGGCGACGCCCAGGACGGGCACGTTGGCGTAGGAGCACAGCAGGAAGCCCAGGAAGTAGAAGGGCACGAGCTGCTTGGTGAGCACCAGGCGGCCGAGCATGGCGAAGCCCATGGCCGGCAGGATGTTGGCGGC
>NZ_QRWO01000074.1:0-1169 GCF_003459655.1 Collinsella sp. AF19-1LB | reverse complement strand
CCGACTTCGTCACCCAGGTCGACAAATCGCAATTTGCACTCGAGCAAGAGGTCGACGCCCTTTCCGCAGAGCGCGACGCCCTTCTAGACCGATTCCTCGCGTGATACGTTCCTCCCATCCATATCGGGATGGGAGGAACTGATGCACACGACGATCGAAATAGCAAACGCGGTTCTCACAAAAATGCAGGCACTCGTTAGCGGCGAAGTGCTTTCGTATCTCGAGAGCGTCCTTATGAGCGAACTCAGGGGCATCGAACTTGAAGTGAACGCGCTCAGCAATGTCGAAGACGAGGCCTCAAAGTACATGGAGCGATTCCTCGCAGCCAAAACCATCGAGGGATGCTCGCCTAAGACCATCAGGTACTACAAGGCCACACTTACAAGGGCGCTCGAAGCAATCAAAAAACCAATTGTCCGGATTAGTTCAGATGACTTACGAACATACCTGAGCGAATATCCCATGGGTAATAACGCAGGGAGCATCACCGTCGACAACGTCAGGCGCATCCTGTCGTCATTCTTCTCTTGGCTTGATGACGAGAACCATATACTCAAAAGCCCTGCACGACGCATTAAAAAGATTCGCTCAAAGAGAACGGTCAAGTCCGTATATTCTGATGAAGAACTTATAGCCCTCACAGACGCCTGTTCTTGCAAGAGGGATCTGGCAATCATCAACCTTCTTAGTTCAACAGGGATGAGAATAGGCGAACTCGTCTCGCTCAATCGAGAAGACGTTGATCTAAATCGGCGAGAGTGCATTGTACTCGGAAAGGGCAACAAAGAGAGAGTCGTCTATTTTGATGCGACTACAAAGCTGCACCTAAACAACTACCTGCAAGAACGCAGCGATAACGTCGCCGCGCTATTCTGTAGTCTCACAAAGCCGAGTTCTAGGCTGCAAGTAAGCGGAGTCGAGCTCCGCCTTCGCTCCTTGGGAACAAAAGCAGGCGTCAAACACGTCCACCCACATAAGTTCAGGAGAACGCTGGCCACCAAAGCAATTGGAAAAGGAATGCCCATCGAGCAGGTGCAGAAGCTGCTTGGCCATCAAAAGATTGATACAACGTTGATGTACGCAATGGTCGATCAGGACAACGTAAGGGACTCTCATAGAAGGTATATCTGTTAAGTCAAATCACGGTTTGTAGAGATATTCGCATCCTT
>NZ_QRWO01000073.1:0-1272 GCF_003459655.1 Collinsella sp. AF19-1LB | reverse complement strand
GGCCCGAAAGAAAGGTAGGAGGCCATGACGAAAGGTCTGCACGTGCCTTCCGAGATCGGCAAGCTCAGGAAGGTCTGCCTGCACCGTCCCGGCGACGAGCTCCTCAACCTGCCGCCCGACGAGCTCGAGCGACTCCTGTTCGACGACGTCCCGTTCCTGGAGGTCGCGCAGCAGGAGCACGACACCTTCGCCCAGATCCTTAAGGACCAGGGCGTGGAGGTGCTCTACCTCGAGAACCTCGTCGCAGAGGTGTTCGACCAGGTCCCCGGCGCCCGCGCCGAGTTCACCGACCAGTACATCGCCGAGGCAGGCATCCGCGGCCAGCAGATGCCGCAGATCGTCCGCGAGAAGCTGGACTCCATCGAGGACAACCTCGAGTTCGTCAAGAAGACCATGGCCGGCATGACCAAGGCCGAGATCGACATGCCCCTCACGGCGTCCACGACCCTCGACTCCCTGGTCAACTCCGAGTCCGAGTCCGACCTGATCATCGACCCGATGCCCAACCTCTACTTCACCCGCGACCCGTTCGCGGTCGTCGGCGAGGGCGTCAACCTCAACCGCATGTACTCGGTCACCCGCAACCGCGAGACCCTGTACGGCAAGTACGTCTTCAAGTACCACCCCGACTACAAGGACGTCTCCCTGTATTTCCGCCGCGACTGCCAGTTCCACACCGAGGGCGGCGACGTGCTGAACATCAACGAGAAGACCCTCGCCGTCGGCATCTCCCAGCGCACCCAGGCCGCCGCGATCGACGTCATGGCCCAGAACATCTTCTGGAACTCCGACTCCAAGGTCGAGCGCATCCTGGCCTTCGACATCCCGGTCTCCCGCGCCTTCATGCACCTCGACACGGTCTTCACTCAGATCGACGTCGATAAGTTCACGATCCACCCCGCCATCATGGGCACCCTGCGCGTCTACGAGCTGACCGCCGGCAAGAACCCGGGCGACGTGAACATCCGCCTGATCGAGGACACCCTCGAGCACGTCCTGGAGGACGCCACCGGCGTTGACCAGGTCAAGCTGATCCCCTGCGGCGGCGGCGACCCGATCGCGGCCTCCCGCGAGCAGTGGAACGACGGCTCCAACACCCTGTGCGTCGAGCCCGGCAAGATCTGCGTCTACGCCCGCAACACCGTCACCAACGACGTGCTGTACAAGGAGGGCCTGGACCTTCTCGTCGTGCCCTCCGCCGAGCTCTCCCGCGGCCGTGGCGGCCCGCGCTGCATGAGCATGCCCTTCTGGCGCGAGGACCTCTAAGGTTTT
>NZ_QRWO01000072.1:442-1288 GCF_003459655.1 Collinsella sp. AF19-1LB | reverse complement strand
AAGACAGAATAATATCATAAATATATTAGGAGGTCATTCTTATGCCATGTAAAACCAAAGCGTCCCCGGAGGAAATGTTAGACCAGATTGCTTCATATCTCTATCAGGGTGTTACGATTACCCAGGCAGCTGAAAATCTTCATATGAGCCGCATAACATTCAGAAAATGGGTTCTCCGGTATAAAGAGGAGGGCTTTAAGGGATTGCGGCCCAGGCAGCATTTGTCTTACTACTCCAATCAGATGAAGATCCAGGCCGTAAAGGAATATCTTAAAGGCGGCGTTTCCATGCTTTCCGTCTGTGCCAAATACAGAATTTCCGGCACTCTCTCCCTTAAAACATGGATTGAGGCGTATAATGAGCATAAGTTGACAGACCTCGTTTCTGAAGGAGGAGATCTTATGGGCAAACGCCAGCAATCGGTCAAGGAAGAGCGAGTCAGAATCGTTCAGGAGTGCATCGCCAGTGGATGCGATTACAACAAGATAGCCAAGAAGTACAACATGTCCTACCAAACACTCTACACATGGGTAAAAAAGTTCAAGGAGATGGGAGAAGTTGGTCTTGAGGATTACAGAGGAAAGCCAATCAGGCTCCAAACGCCCCGGACCGAAGAAGAACGGCTGCGTCAGGAGAATGCCAGATTTCTTGAAGAGAAGAAGGATCTTATAGCAGAGATTGCCCTGCTAAAAAAAAAGATGGAGATAGAGGAAAGGTTGCGTTCCTCGAAGGATTCAGCCTTACTCACCTTCTCAGAGATTTTAAAGCCATAAAAGAAGTCCATGAAGAAACCAACATCTCCATAGAAAGTCTCTGCCGACTCTCAAAGGTCTCCAGGGCAGCTTA
>NZ_QRWO01000072.1:0-432 GCF_003459655.1 Collinsella sp. AF19-1LB | reverse complement strand
TCTCCAGGGCAGCTTATTACGGCTGGCTGAATCATATTAAGAGCGGCCGTGAACTGCTGAGAGAAAAGGTCGCACAGGAGGTCGTGAAAATCCATCAGGAATATCCGGATATGGGATACCGCCGGATGAACGATTGGATCAAGAAGTATAGCGAGAGCCACCTTATGGTAAGTGACAGTCTGGTTCTTCGTGTCAGGCGGATACTTAATATTAAGTCCGTGATCAAATACAAGACCGATGGCTGCACTCGTAACGCAAAGGATCCAAAGTACATTTTTGAAAACCTGCTGAACCGTGATTTCGATGCAGGCGTATCCAATGCAAGATGGATGACGGATGTCACCGAATTCAAATACACAACGGCTGATGGAGTTTTGCATAAGTTATATTTAAGCGCCATTATTGATGGCCATGACCGTCGGATTGTCTCTT
>NZ_QRWO01000071.1:0-1462 GCF_003459655.1 Collinsella sp. AF19-1LB | reverse complement strand
GGTTCTTCACGCTTTTTTGTGGGATAAAAATAATAACATATAAAATTGGCATTGAAAAAGAGCATTATCTACTCCAAAATGTAAGTTGCCTAAAACTACGCACGGAGGTCGAATAATGCTCTTTTATTACCATAATGAAATCACTTTTAATTGTCAATATTATCGCACAGAAAATATCACTAACCATCCAAATCCTCATTGCCATACCCGAGTTACCAGTCTACGGACTGCCAGAGATTTTTCCTGTCCGCACTGTCACTCCCGTATGTATAGTTATGGGGCTTTTTCTGTACTCATCAAGGATTTTCCAGATCTTCCTAAGCAAAAGAAGTATATAGAGTTCTCGGGGCACAGATTCCGCTGCACATCCTGCGGGGAGACCATAACGGAAGATATCCCCTGCCAATGCCCTTTCACACGCGTTACTTGGGATATGGCCTTGTGGATTATCCATCTGCTTAAGTGTCATACATCCATTTCTGCCATTTCGGCCATGCTCTCTGTACATTGGAGTACCATACAGAAAATACAAAAGCATATCATGGATAAGGCGTTGGCTGCCTTTGAAACCTGCCTGAAGAAAAGTAACTATCGCCCACGGTATTTGGCCGTAGATGAGTTCGCTATCCATAAGGGCCATCGCTATGCCACCTGCGTTATGGATTTGGAAACGGGATTCATCTTGTGGGCCGGCCTGGGCCGCTCCATGGCAGATTTTGAGCACTTCTTTAAGAGCATTGACCTTTCGCTTCTTTCCAGGCTAAAAGCGGTGGCCATGGATATGAACGCATCCTTTAACAGGCTGTTCCAGAAATATTGTCCGAAGGTCCCCATCGTTTATGACCGGTACCATATGCAGGCACAGTTTGGGCGTGATGTTATGGGAGCCGTGCGCCTGGAGGAAGCACAAAAGCATAGGCAGGAAGCAGAAGCATTAAAGGAATATACGAAAGAAACTAATAATCCAGAGCTCCAGAAGATGGCCAGGGAAAAGAGCCATGAAGAAAGGAAGCTTTATACCGAATTAAAGAAATCCCGATGGATACTGTTAAAGAAGGACGACCACCTGAATGAAAGGCAGAAAACTCATCTGTTGGATATCCTGAGCGAGCATAGGGATTTGGCGATTTGTTATGCCATGAAGCAGGAGATGACTCGTCTGTTCACATTGACTGACTATGAAGAAGCTCTCGCCGGATGGACAAAATGGATTCAGGCTGGACTGGAGAGCGGGATTCCTGCCCTGGTAAAGTTTGCCCGGCAAAAGCAGAAGCGAATCAAGGGACTGGCTGCTCATGCCCTGTATCCTATCAATACGGGGAAGCTTGAAGGATTCAATAATAAGATCAAGGTACTAAAAAGAATCGGATATGGGTACCGAAACATGGATTATTTCTTTACCCTTATCCGATTCCATTCTTTACCTAAAAATTATTCATCCCCCAAATTTCCGTGAAGAGCC
>NZ_QRWO01000070.1:1062-1526 GCF_003459655.1 Collinsella sp. AF19-1LB | reverse complement strand
GGTGGCGCGCGCAGACGTGGTGTAAGAGCGTCCCGAGGTCCGTCGCTGCAAGTCCCGATGTTACTCCTTCTTGAGACCGCGCCTCTCGACTATCTCGTCCACTATCTCCCTGGCGCGCCGCCCGAGCGCGCGGCGCCTCCCCTCTGTCGGGGCCGGCCTGTCCGCGGGCTCGGCGAAGCCCTCGGCGGCCGAGGCCTCGGAGAACACGCGCTGCTGGGACCACTGTCCCTCGGTCTCCATGAGGCTCGCGCACGTCAGGCGCAGCATCGACTCCCTCGAGGGGAAGGACTGCACGACCCTGTAGCGGCGCTTGATCTCGCGGTTGGCGCGCTCCTGGACGTTGTTGGTGCGGAGCTTGGCCCAGTGCGCCCTGGGGAAGGCCGTGAACGCCAGCGCGGAGTCCTCGGCCTGCTCGAAGACCTCGCCGGCCCTGGCGGACACCGACGCCACCCAGGGCGCCGCCT
>NZ_QRWO01000070.1:0-1052 GCF_003459655.1 Collinsella sp. AF19-1LB | reverse complement strand
GCCCCCCCCGGGGGCGCCGCCTCGGCCCACACGCAGCGCGCGAGGTCGGGGTCGTCCTGGTAGACCGCGGCGTGCACGAGGTCCCTGACGGCCGCCTTGGAGTCCTCGGGCCTGCCCGAGCAGGCACTCTGGAGGTTGCGCTGCAGGTGCGTCACGCAGCGCTGCCAGGCGCAGCCCTGGAACAGGCGCGAGACGGCGGCCACGAGCCCGGCGTGGCTGTCGGAGACCACGAGGCGAACGCCGGCCAGCCCGCGCTCGCGCAGCCCGCCGAGGAATGCCGCCCAGGAGTCCTCGCTCTCGGTGTCGACCACGTCGCAGCCCAGGAAGTGCTTGCGCCCGTCGGCGCCCAGCCCGATCGCGGTCACGACGCCCTGCGAGACGACCGACGAGCCGACCCTGCAGCTCATGTAGGTGGCGTCGAGCCACAGGTAGCAGCACGGCGTGCCCGACAGGTCGCGGCGGCGGAACTCCGCCACCTCGGCGTCGAGGTCGGAGCAGAGGCTCGAGACCTCCGAGCTCGACAGCGAGGATATGCCCAGCTTGGACGCCACGCGCTCGACCTTGCGGGTGGACACGCCGCATACGTACATCTCCTGCACGATGGCGGCCACCGAGGTGTCGACGCGCGACCATCGCGCGAGCATGCCCTCGGGGTAGTAGGTGCCGTGCCTGAGCTTGGGTATCTCGAGCTCCACGTCGCCCACGGCGGTCTTGAGCGACCTGGGGCGGTAGCCGTTGCGGCTGTTCTCCCTGCCGTCGCTGCGCTCGTTGCGGCTCGCGCCGCACATCTGCTGGGCCTCGGAGTCCATCAGCGCGTTCATCACGCTGCCCAGCACCCTGCACGCGAACTCGCGCGCGTCGCCGCACTCCTGCCAAAGCCTCGCCGCCTCGAGGGCCTCGTCGCGGCCGAGGCGCAGTACACTCTCTTCTTGGGGCATCGCCTTTCCTTCCATCCGTCACCTTCATTACTCCAACGACGAATTCTAGGCGGTGTCCCCTCCCTTTCAAGAAAGGGCGGAGGCGGGGCATGCCCCGCCTCTTACACCACATCT
>NZ_QRWO01000007.1:0-79929 GCF_003459655.1 Collinsella sp. AF19-1LB | reverse complement strand
TGGCCGCTGCGCGGCCAGCAGACTAAAGTCTTGAATAAAAAGCCCGCCGATCAAATGATCGACGGGCATAGGCATAGAGCATTGGTTCAATAAATGCCGAGCATCAACGTGTTTCCGGCTAGAAAACGTCCTTGGCAAACACCTTAGCGTCATTGGGGACCTGACAGATTTCGATGGCCACGCCATCGCCCAGGAGCTCTTGGATATGCTCGGCATCTTTCTCGGTCGCAAAGATCGCAGGGGTCGGATGAAGCGTGGTCTCAGGGGTCTTTCGGGTTCCGCCCAGATTGATCTCTTTGATGTCTTTGCAACCCTTAGCGAGACGATAGACATCTTCAATCGTCTCAGTGATGATAAACAGCGAATACTTGTCGGTAACGCCGCTGTTGAGCGCCTCGATAGCAGCGTCAACATCCTTGATGACGAGTTTAACGCCGTTGGGGCGGGCGAGCCTCAAGGCCGCCTTCCTCATGTCGTCTTTTGCCACAGCATCGCTGGCAAGCAAGATGCAATCTACATCCAAAGCGTGAGTCCAGGACATGGCAACTTGGCCGTGAATCAGTCGGTAATCAACTCTCGTAAGCTTAATCATCGTTATCATCTCCGCACGTGATAAAGGGAATGACAGGTGTGGCCCCTAGCTAGGGCTCGAACCAGAACTAACTAGAACTCTTCTTCCTCGGCGCCGGCAAGCATGTCCGCCGCCTCGCAAAGCTGAATAAACGAACGCGATCCCTCGACCGCGGCTTTGGCCTTGTCCGCATCCAGGGAGTCCAGCTGTGTAACCATTTCCACCAGCAGCGGCAAGTTCATTCCAGCGATTAACGTAAACGATCCGTCGGTCTGCCTCTGAATGAATTCGTTGTTTACAGAGCCGCCAAAGATGTCAGTCACGACAAACCAAGAGTCGGCAGGGTCCCTCGTCTCCATCCATGCATCAAGCAACGCCGCGACGTCCCTTGAATCGTCATCGACATAGGCGCACAGGCACTCGATTCGGTCGTTGGTGCCCATCAGAATCTCCAGAGAGCTTTTCATGCCTTGGGCGAGATAACCATGACTCGCTAGCAATATCTTATTCATAGTTCTCCAATACCAATAGGACGTACTATATTGTCATAACAAAGTATATTAGCAATCTACCCTACGTGGTGTGTCTATTTTCCAAATCCGCGAACGGTAACAATTGGTCGGTAAATCGACCAATCTATCGCTAATTTACAAATAGAACTTCAGTCGCTCGGTGCAGTACACCTGACGGGAGATAAAAAGCGGCTCGCCACTTGGGGCATAACGTCTATCGACAAACAGAAGCAGCGAAGAGTCCAGCTCCACGTTAAGGTATGCCGCCTCGAGCTCGCTCGCATAGCAGACCTCGAGCGTACGCGTGTTGGGACCCATCTTGATCCCCTGGCGATCGAGTACCGCCATCAGCGAATCATCGAGGGACTCATGCTCCAAAAAAGAAAGCGCAGCGGAATAGCTATTGGTTTCCAGCATCGTGGGCTTGCCATCCACAAGGCGCAGACGACGGCTACGCAATACCTTTTGGGTATCGTCTACGCCCAGGAACTTCGCGTCTCGCAGACTTGGGAAGTCCCAGCCCATTTCGAGAACCCTGGTAGACGCCTGTTTGCCCGCAAGCTGGCACGAATGGGTAAAGCTCTCACGGTCGTCCGCGGCATACATCTGCGTGTCCGACGAAACGAACGTGCCCTTGCCGCGGGCCCTCTCAACAAGCCCAGCATCTTCCATTTCTTTAATTGCGGAGCGAACCGTTATTCGGCTCACGCCAAATTGCTCGATAAGCTCCGCCTCGGTCGGAAGCTTATCTCCCGGGCGGTACGTGCCGTTGGCGATTGAATCAGAAAGCGCACGAACAATCTGTTTGTACAGGGGGATAACGCTATTTGCCTCAACCATATCAACCATACCTTTACAAGGAATCAGCAGCCTATAGATAAATGACTTATATTGTATTAGAACTTTTTAGCACTCCACGCCATTTCCTATAATGTTTTAGCAAACGAGGGGTTATTTTGCGTAAGCGGTGTAGAGTCCATCCATTTCCGCATACAGCTTCAATCTGATGGCGGTATATGCATCCGATAAGCCGATTGATTTTTATCTTCTACCTGTCTCACATTCATCCCTCGTCGTAGAGATGAATGTGAGGTGAGAGATACGTACTTGACGCGCGAGCGTGGATATTTGGACGGTTTTTGGGCTTTTGGCGGCCGATTTCGTCCGAAAATCCACGCTCATGCGGCAGACGTCCGAATTTCCACGCTCGTGTGCCAGAAAATCCACGCTCATCCGGCAGATTGGTCGAAGGCCCCATATGGGTATACTCTCGAGGATTCGACTCGATTCGCCCCCGCTGGGGCGCCAAAGGAGACTGCATATGCCCACTACCTCAACCGACCCGCGCGCCGCTGCTGCCGCGCTGCTGGTGCCCGGCACCACCTGCCACGGCTTTGCCGTCGAGCGCTGTGAGACCGTGCCCGAGCTCGACTCGGACGCTTACGTACTGCGCCATACCACCTCGGGCGCGCGCCTGCTGTACCTAGCGTGCGACGACGAAAACAAGGCCTTTGCCATTGGCTTTAAGACGCCGCCGGCCGATTCCACCGGCGTGTTCCATATTCTTGAGCACTCGGTACTGTGCGGATCGGCCAAGTTCCCCGTCAAGGAGCCGTTTGTCGACCTGATCAAGAGCTCCATGCAGACGTTCCTCAACGCCATGACCTACCCCGACAAGACCATCTACCCGGTCGCCACCACCAACGAGCAAGACCTGTACAACCTGATGGACGTGTACCTGGACGCGGTGTTCAACCCGGCCATCTATACCAAGCCCACCATTTTTGAGCAGGAGGGCTGGCACTACGAGCTGGACCTGCCGGAGGGCGCTGGCGGCGACGGCAGCGCCGCCAGCCTGCGCGAGGGCACGCTGCGCTATAACGGTGTAGTGTTCAACGAGATGAAGGGCGCGCTGTCCGACCCCATGAGCGTGCTGGACGACGCCGTCAACGCCGCGCTCTATCCCGATACCGCCTATGCGCACGAGAGCGGCGGCGACCCGCGCGCGATTCCCGCGCTCACCTACGAGCAGTTCCTGGATACGCACGCGCGCCACTACAACCCCTCCAACTCCTACATCACGCTCTACGGCGACCTGGACGTGGACCGCGCCCTGGCCTTTTTGGACGAACGCTATCTGTCGCGGTCGAGTGCCGCGAGCCGCCGCATGGACGCCGCCGTCGCCGCCGGCGAGGACCCGTCCGCGCTGGCGCCCAATCCGCTGGACGCGCAGGCGCCTGTGACCTGCGAGTACAAGCGCGTCGAGATGGCCACCACGCCCGAGAACGCCCTGGTAGGCCTGGGCCTTGTGCTGGGTAGCGCGCTCGACCGCAAGCGCACGATCGCAGCGGACATCCTGTTCGAGGCGCTGCTGGGCTCCAACGAGGCGCCGGTTAAGAAGGCTATCCTGGCGGCAGGCCTGGGCGGCAACGTGGTGAGCTACACCGCGGCCGAGTGCCTGCAGCCCTACGAGCTCATCATGCTGCAAAACGCGCAGCCCGGTGTGGCACGCGAGCTGCGCCGCGTGTTCCAGGACGCCTGCCGCGACCTGTGTGAGCACGGCGTTCCGCGCGAGCGCCTGGAAGCTATCATCAGCAGCAACGAATACGACCTGCGCCAGCGCGACTACGGTATCGCCGACGGCGTGGCCATTGCGTGCGACGCGCTGAGCACGTGGCTCTACGATGACGATGCCGCGACGCTGGCACTCAAGTATGGCCCGGTGTACAAGGAGCTGCGCGGCGAGCTGGACGGTAGCTACTTTGAGGACCTGCTGCGCGAGCTGGTGCTGGAGAACGACTACACGGCGCTCGTCGAGCTGGTGCCGGTGGATGCTGGTGCTGGCTCGGAGGGTGCCGAGGCCGCTGAGCTGGCAGCCAAGCGCGACGCCATGACCGATGCCGAGCTGGCCGACGTGGTCGAGCGCACGGCTGCGCTGCGTGCCGCGCAGGAGGCCGAGGACACGCCCGAGGACAAGGCCACGCTGCCGCGCCTGCGCGTGTCCGACATTGGCGAGGCGCGCCCCGAGCCGCCGCTGGTCGTAGACACGACCGCGCCCATCCCCTGCCTGCGCCACGGCATCCCCACCAACCGCCTGGCCTACGCCATGCAGTATTTCGACCTGAGCTGCGTCGCATTTGAGGACCTGCCCTATGTGACGCTGCTCTGCCGCCTGCTCAAGCAGCTGCCCACGCGCGAGCATTCGGCCGAGGAACTCGACAACCTTATCGCCGGCAAGCTGGGCTTTTTGAGCTTTACGACCGAAGTTATGACGCAGCCCGACGTGGACGGCGCGCGCCCCTACCTGCTGGTGAGTGCCGGCGCCCTGTCCGAGAAGATCGACGCGCTGGCGAGCCTGCCGCGCGAGGTGTGGTCGAGCACGCTGCTGGCGGACGCCGACGCCGACCGCGTGCGCGACGTGCTCACACAGATTCGCATTGGTCTTGAGCAGGGCTTTATCAACAACGGTCACTCGGCGGCACTCGGTCGCGCGATGAGCTACAGCTCGCCTTCGGCCGTGGTGCGCGAGCAGCTTTCGGGCGTGGATTTCTATCTGTTCCTGCGCGATCTGCTCGAGCACTTTGACGAGCGCCTGGACGACCTGCGCGCCAAGCTTGCCGAGCTGGCGGAGCGTATCTTTGTAGCCGATGGCTGCATGGCGAGCTTTACCGGCAGCGACGAGGACTTTGACGCGTACTGGGATGCCGCGGGTAACCTGGGGCTGGACGCTGGCGACGACGTCGATGCCGGCCGCGACGCGCTCGTGGTGCCGACGCCGCGCGACCGTCACGAGGCCTTTGTCATTCCCAGCGACATTTGCTTTGCGGCAAGCGCGTGCGACCCGCGTCGTCTGGGCATTGACGTGACGGGAGCCTGGGCCGTGGCTGCCAACGCGCTCTCCTACGACTACCTGTGGAACGAGATCCGCGTGAAGGGCGGTGCGTACGGCTGCGGATTCCGCGCAGCCGGCGAGCGCCAGACGGCGTTCTATACCTACCGCGACCCGGCAATCGACCCCTCGATTGAGCGTGTGGAACGCGCAGGCGAATGGCTCGGCAGCTTTGAGCCCGACGAGGCCGCCTTCGAGGGCTTTATCGTGAGCTGCGTAAGTGGCATGGACGCGCCGGTGAAGCCGTACGCGCTCACCAAGCGCCGCAACACGACCTACCTGGCCGGGCTCGATCCGCACGCGCGCGAGGAGCGTCGCGCCCAGATGCTCGCCGCCACGCCCGGTGAGCTGCGCTCGCTCGGCGCCGATGTGACGCGCATCGCAGCCGCGTCGCCCACCTGCGTCTTTGGCGGCCGCGACGTCATCGCCAAGAGCAACGCCGGCTTCAACGTAGTCGACCTGCTCGCCTAACGCACAAAGGTAGATTTTTGGGACATACCCGAAAATCTACCTTTTTCTTTAACGGGCGGGGTGGAGCGAGCCGGCTTTGGCACGGGATGCACCGCACCGCCCGCCGGTTTGTCTAAATCTGTAACAGTTGGGCAGGAATATGGGCTCAAAACGTTACAGATCGAGACAGTTCTGGATGACACCAGCCCTTTGTCTCGATCTGTAACATCTGAGCCCATTTTTGCCGAGTAACTGTTACAGATTTAGACAAACCACTACGGACGCTAGCCTCAGCCCAAACCACCACAAAGGTGTCCCCTTTGTGGTGGTTTGGGCCGTCATTATCGCGTTTGCCCAGATAAAACCTGCCAAAATAAACCTGTCCCTTTTTGGCAGGTTTCCCGCGGCTAGCGCACCTGGTAGGCGCGGGCGTTTCGCGCCGAGAGGAAGACCGTGGAGCCGTTATGGATGAGCGAGCTCACCTGCGGGGCGATAAGGCCCGCGACGCCTCCCGCCAACAGCAGCGAGTTGAGGCCGATGACCTCTCTAAACGATGCGTCCATGCGCTCCTCGAGCCCAAGCGCCAGACGGCGCAGCACCACGAGCGAGGAAAGGTCGCCGTCGGTGAGCGTGATGTCGGCGACCTCTTTGGCGATCGCGGTACCCGAGCCCATGGCCACGCCCACGTTGGCGGCCGAAAGCGCCGGCGAGTCGTTGACGCCGTCGCCCACCATGACCACGCGGCGCCCGGCCGCGCGCATCTGCTCGACCACGGTGTGCTTGTCCTCGGGCAAGAGGTCGGCGCGGAACTCATCGATCCCCGCCTTGCCCGCGATGCGCGCGGCGGCGTTGGCGTTGTCGCCCGTGAGCATCACGATATGCTCAAAGCCCAGCGCGCGGAGCTGTGCCAGCGCCTCGGGCGCGCCCGGCTTGAGCGGGTCCTGGATGCCGATTGCACCCTTGAGCACGCCATCGACCGCTAGGTAGAGCTTCGAGAGGCCGTCGAGCTTCTCCTCGATCAGCGCCCGCACATCGTCGGCGATCGTGACGCCCTCGTCCTCGACCACAAAATGCTCGGAGCCGATCACGCAGCGCTTGTCGTCGAGCGAGCTCGCAATACCATGCGCCACCAGGTACTCGACCTCGGCATGACGCTCGCGGTGCTCGAGCCCGGCCTCGGCAGCCGCATTGACCACGGCGCGCGCCACCGGGTGCGGAAAGTGCTCCTCAAGGCAGGCCGAGAAGCGCAGCACCTGCGTGCGGTCCCAGCCATCGAACGAAAGCACGTCCGCCACCTGTGGGGCAGCGGCAGTCAGGGTGCCCGTCTTGTCGAAGACGATGGTGTCGGCCGTGGCGAAGGCCTCAAAATGCTTGGAGCCCTTGACGGTGAAGCCCTCGCGCGCGCTCTGGCTCATGGCCGTGAGCACGCTGATGGCGCCCGTGAGCTTGAGCGCGCAGGAGTAGTCGACCATGAGCGCGGCACTCGTGCGCACCAGGCTGCGGGTCTTGAAGTAGACGCCCGCGGCGAGCAGGAAGTTCCACGGCACAAAGGCGTCGGCCATATGCTCACGGCGGCTGAGCGACTCGGCCTTTAAGGCCTCGGACTGCTCGACCAGGCTCACGATCGAGCGCAGCTTGGTATCGGTCGCGGCAGCGCGCACGCGCACGTAGGCCTCGCCGTCCTCCACGGCCGTGCCGGCAAAGACGTCGTCGCCCACGCTGCGCTCGATAGCCAGCGGCTCGCCGGTGAGCGTGGACTGGTTGACCATGGCGCAGCCCCATTCGACGGTACCGTCGACGGGGATGGGCATGCCGGTGCGCACCACGATGAGGTCGCCGGCGACAAGGCTCGATGCCTGGACGCGGCGCTCCTCTGCCCCGCGCACCGTGGCATCGCCGCAGGGGATGAGCTGCGCGTAGTCGGGCACATCGAGCAGCGAGTAGATGAGCTGGTTTTGCGACTGCGCACGGGTGTAGTCCTCGAGGAGCTCACCCAGGTTGAGCAGCAGCATCGTGCTGGCAGCGGTGCGCCAGTCACGCTTGAGGAAGGAGATGCCGATGGCCGCGGCGTCGAGCACGGGCACGTCGAGGCGCGCGCCGGCAAGAGATGCGAGCGCGGCCCTGAGAAAGCCGCGATAGCTCCAGACGGTATAGATCGTGGAGAGCGGCGCCGGCAGGAACCAGCGGCGGGCTAAATGTCCGCCGAGGAGCGTGGCGATATCCATGAGCAGACTGTTGGTGCGCGGCGCAAGCGCGACGGTGCAGTCGCGACGGGCCTCGTCCACGGCCGTGCGGTCGATAGCGGCGATGGCGGCGAGCGCCTGGGCGCGGGCGGCAGGGTCAAACGCGACGGCGAGCGAGCCCGTGCGCGGATAGACCGTCGCCTTTTGGATGACGGGATGTTGGCGGAGGGCGCGCGTGAGGGCGTCGATGTCCGCCTCGGGCACGCGACCGGCGAGCTTAACGCGCACGCGGCCGGGGACCTCGTGTTGGATGGTGTAGTTCATGCGTGAAGGCCTCTCTTGGTATGGGGCGTCAAACGTGTGCCCAAAAGAGCAGCAGCTGCGTCGCTTGGGGGCGATCGCAGCTGCTTAGAGTCGTTGAGACAAGCGTTGGGCGCGAGGTCTACTCGGCCTTGCCGCCCTCGACGACCTCCACGTCAACGGGGTTGTTGAGGTACTCGGCCTCGGCAACGATGTCGTCGACCTGGGCCTTGGCCTGCTCGACGATATCCTGGTAGCCGGCCTTGACGCGCATGCCGGCGGCAACGGTAGCCACAGCGGCACGCTTGGCGGTGTCGGACGCGAGGGCCTTGGGAACAACGACGCCCAGGACGGCGCCGGCGGCAACGAGCAGGGAGTGAGTCTTGGAAATGCTGACCATGAATGATCCTTTCGGACGTGTGGATAGAACGGTAATTAGTTCAGACTAACATTCTTTGAGTAGACGAGGATGCAAAGTCACCGTACGGCAACCCCGAAGGCGCGTCTTTTTGCGTTGTGCTGCTGAACTGGGGTTCAATCTACCCCGCAAGTGGGAAGGTAGGCCATGGTAACTCGCGTTATGCACATCTCGACCATAGTTGCGCACATGCAACAGTTGGCGGTGGCTAACCACCGGATTGCTGGCCGACCTAAGGGCCGGCGGTTGACCCGTTTGCCCTCGCGACGGAAGGGATAGACTTTGTAGCAACCGAACAGCTGCTTTGGAGGAATGCATGCTTAACGTTGCGCAACACAAACAAGCCGCCCGCGTCAAAGCGCTTGCCCGGCGCGACGACATCCCGCAGGCTCTCCGTGAGCAAAAGTCGGCCTCGATATCCTCCCAGCTCGCGGCAAAACTCGACCGGCTGCTCGACAGCCATCAAGGCGGCCCGGTAACCGTGGCAACGTATGCGGCAATAGGATCCGAGCCCGATCCTTCCGCATTTGCCAGCTATGCCGAGCGGCGCGGCTGCCGCGTCGCGTACCCCTGCATGCTCTCATCAGCCGAAGCCGCTGCGTGCGGCCAGCGCATGTGTATGAGGGCCGTCGCCGTCGGCGATGCGCCCGCGGCCCCGTTTATCGCCCGCCCCACGCGGGCCTTCGCGGCCACGGACATCGACAGCGGCCGTTTCCCCATCGTGTCTGACGAAACTCTCGACATGATCGTCGTGCCGCTCGTAGCTTTCGACCGCGCCGGCTCGCGCCTGGGCTACGGCGGAGGCTGCTACGACCGTTACCTGCCCATGCTCTCGCCCGCATGCCAAATCGTCGGCATCGCCTTTGACGAACAGCGCGTCGACCACGTCCCCACCGATGCCCACGACCTGCCGCTACCCAACATCATCAGCGCCTAACCGCTGGCAGGCCTCATTACACGAGCGCAGTCTAGTGCTCCTCGCCGGCGCGGGCCAGGTCGTAGGGCGTGGTCTGGTAGACGTAGTAGTTGAGCCAGTTGGTATAGAGCAACTGAGCCTGGCTGCGCCAGACGTTGCGCGGCTCGGCCGTGGGGTCGTCGTTTGGGAAGTAATGCGCCGGCACCTGGGGGCTGAGCCCGCGCTTCACGTCGCGCTCGTACTCCAGGCGCAACGTGTCGGTATCGTACTCGGGGTGGCCAAATACAAAGAAGCGGCGGCTGTCGGTCGACTTGACGATGTACAGGCCCACCTCGTCGGACACGGCCACGACCTCAAGCTGCGGCTCGGCCTCCACGTCCTCGCGGCGCACATCGGTGTTGCGCGAATGCACGGCATAGAAACGGTCGTCAAAGCCGCGGACCAGCGGGCTCTGCGGCTTCACCAGATAATGCTCAAAGACGCCGCTCGCCTTAGCCGGCAGGTCGTACTTCTGAATACCGTAGTGGTGATACAGGCCCGCCTGCGCGCCCCAGCAAATGTGCAGCGTGGAGTGCACGTGCGTGGTAGACCAATCCATGATCTGGCAGAGCTCGGGCCAGTAGTCGACCTCCTCGAACGGCATCTGCTCCACCGGCGCGCCCGTGATGATCAGGCCGTCGTAGTGGATGTCGCGGATGTCGTCGAACGTGCGGTAGAACGTCTCCAGGTGGCCGGCGCTTACGTGCGTGGCCTCGTGCGTCTTGGTGCGCAGCAGGTCCACCTCCACCTGCAGCGGCGTGTTGGAGAGCTTGCGCATGATTTGCGTCTCGGTGGCGATCTTGGTGGGCATGAGGTTGAGGATGAGCACGCGCAGCGGGCGGATGTCCTGGTGCAGCGCGCGGTACTCGGTCATGACAAAGATGTTCTCGCTCTCGAGCTGCGCGGCGGCAGGGAGGGCGTCGGGGATGCGAATGGGCATGGATGCTCCTTACGAGTCAGTTGCAGCTATGGTACAACGAGCGGGCACATCCGCGCGAGCACATCGCTCAGCGATGCCGTCAGCGGTCCAAATCACTCCAAAAATAGAGATTAAGGTATGTCCCAAAAAATCTACGGCGCTTTAGTCTAGCAAAGTGGTAGCAGGACGCTACAATGGTTCGACGCGAAAAACTCGGCCGAAAGGATACATATATGTACCAGACGCGTAAGATCGGTGTGGTCGGCCAGGGCCACGTAGGAGCACATGTCGCCAACAGCCTGCTTATGCAGGGCATTGCCGATGAGCTGTACCTGTGCGATATCAACGAGGCCAAGGTGACGTCCGAAGTCCAGGACCTGCGCGACTCCCTTTCGTTTGTCCCGTATAACACCAAAATCGTCAACTGCTACGACCACTACGAGGAGCTGGCTTGCTGCGACGTCATCGTCAACGCCGCCGGCAAGGTCGCGCTGGCCGCCGGCAACCGCGACGGCGAGCTGTTCTTTACCACCGACGCTGCCCGCACCTTTGCCAAGCGCATCGTCGACGCCGGCTTTGACGGCATCTTTGTGAGCATCTCCAACCCCTGCGACGTCGTGTGCACCGAGCTGTGGCACCTGACCGGCTACGATCCCAAGAAGATCATCGGCTCGGGCTGCGGCCTGGACTCCGCCCGCCTGCGCACCGAGATCTCCAAGAAGGTCGGCGTGAGCCCCAAGTCCATCGACGCCTACATGATCGGCGAGCACGGCTTTAGCCAGCTGGCCGCCTTTAAGTCCGCGACCATCGCCGGCAAGAGCCTTAACGAGCTTCAGGCCGAAAACCCCGACAGGTACGCCTTCGACCACATGGAGATCGAGGAGCTCGCGCGCAAGGGCGGCTATGTGACCTACCAGGGCAAGCAGTGCACCGAGTACGCCGTCGCCAACTCCGCCGCGCGCGTCTGCGCCGCCGTGCTGCACAACGAGCACGCCGTGCTTTCCGCCTCCACGCTCATGACCGGCCAGTATGGCGAGGAGGGCATCTTCACCTCCCTGCCGTGCGTGATCGGCGCCGAGGGCGTCGAGGAGGTCTACACGCTCGACCTTTCCGAGCACGAGCTCGAGGGCTTCCACAAGAGCTGCCAGCACATCCGCGACAACATCGCCCAGCTCGACTGGTGGGATGCCGAGGCCTACGACGCAAAGTAGGCCGCCGCTTGACGCGACACCTCGCTCATACGGACGCCATGTAAAGCGGGCCGCGCCGGAAACCCATCGGCGCGGCCCGCTTTTTATTGACCCCAACAGCATGCCTGCAGATTTAGGTCTAATACTTTTCCGCGAAGTGAACGAGCAAAAACGAGCCCCCGAAGCATCGACACTTTTCAGACGCCGTTTCCTGCGGTTTCGCCGAGTTTTTCCTGCAGTTTTGGCGTCAAAAAGTGTGGATGCTTCGGGGGTCCAAAACAGGTCGTTCACTTCGCGGAAAAGTATTCGACTTCGTTTTCGCGCAGACACGAATCCGGCCGCCACAATGCAAAACGGGGTCCGCGCGCAGCACAGACCCCGTCAAAAAAGATAATTCCCGGTGCCTAGTACTGCTCGATGCCCATGTAGCGACGAACCTCGGGGCTGTGGTCAAACACCTTGCCGCGGGCGGCGCGCAGCTCGCAGCTCATGTTGTAGAAGAAGATCGGCTCCAGGAACGAACGCACGCTGGCGGGCACCTCGCCCACGCCGTACTCGAGGGCGTCGAGCACCATAATCGTATCGGTGTGCGTGTTGAGAAACGCGAGCGCGCGCTCCTCCATGGGGCGGCACTCGCCCGCGCCAAGCTGCACAAAGTAGAACACGCCGGGCTCGGTGGCCTCGAAGGGACCGTGGAAGTACTCGCCAGAGTGGATGTAGCAGCAGTGCTGCCACTGCATCTCCATGAGCGAGCAGATGGCCATGGCGTAGGTCTGGCTAAAGTTGGGGCCGGACCCCAGGATATAGAAGAACTTGTGCTGCTGGCAGAGCTCGGCAAAGCGGGCGCCCAGCTCGGCGTTGACCTTCTCGCGGGCGGCGGGCAGCAGCGCATCCATCTGCTTAAGGCCGGCGTACATGTCGGCGAGCGCCTCGTAGCCCTCCTGCTGGTCGAGCAGCTCGGCAGCCATCAGAACACCGATGCCCTGCGGGACCTCGGCCTGCGACTCGCCCTTGCCCCACGGATAGACCCAGGTTGTCCACTTGCCGCTGTCGATCTTGGAGCCCGCATAGTCGGTCATGGTCACGACCTCGGCGCCGGCAGTCAACGCCATCTCGCAACCGTCGATGACCTCCTGCGTGTTGCCACTGTGGCTGCAGGCGACGACGAGCGACTTCGGCCCCAGGCTCTTGGGGGCCATCAGGCAAAACTCGCGCGCGGTGTAGACCGTCGAGGTAAACGTGGTCGCCTCGCGCTTGAGCAGTTCGTTAGCCGGCATGAGGTCGATCATCGAACCGCCGCAGGCAATCCAAAAGACGTTCTCAATCTTGCCCTTGCGCTCGATAATTTCCTGAACCAGATCGTGTGCGTTCATGGTGATGTCCCTCCTTGTGTGGCGGTTTCGAACGACGACAGCTCGTACCTGCGATCGTTCTATGTTGTTCTATTTATAGCATGCGAGCTGTCACAGGTGAAGTCGTTTCAGCAGATTTGTTCTATGTTGTTCTATCTATGGACGTTAGATGTCGAACACGTAGCGCGAGCCCACGATCTTTTGGCGCCCGAGCAGCAGGGGCCGCCCGTCTGCATCGGTAAAGTACGCCTCCATATAGAAGAGCGGCTCGCCGACCGGCACCTCCAGCAGCGGGGCCGCCTGAGCATCGGCAAGCGCAATCTCCACGGTGCAGGGGTCGGACTTGAGCGGCGCGCGGCCCGAATGCTCGGCAACGAGTGCAAAGATCGAGTTATCGGCAAGGTCCTCGTCGGCAAGCGTCTGCAGGTAGGGATGGTCGGCCAGCACAAAAGAGTTGTTCTCGAGCATGACGGGCACGCCATCTGCCGTGCGCACGCGCTCGACTACGATGAGCTCGCAGCCGGGCTCCACGCCAAAGAACGCCGCGTCCTCGCGCGTCGCCGCGACCACCGTGCGCGACACCAGGCGCGCTCCGGCAACCATGTCGTTGGCGGCGCAGCCCTCGGTAAAGCTCTGGACGTCGCCTTTCTGGCGAATCTTACGCTTGAGCTTGGGGGCGCACACAAAGGTGCCCCTCCCCTGCTGGCGGTTGAGATACCCCGCGCGCGACAGCTCCTCGATGGCGCGGCGCACGGTGATGCGCCCCACGCCGTAAGACTTCGCGAGCTCCATCTCGGAAGGAATGCGCGAGCCGGCCGCATACACGCCGCGCGCGATCTCGCCCTTCAGGTCGTCCATGACCTGCTGGTACAGTGGTACGGCGGATACGCCAGCGCGGTCGGTTTTATCGTCGGTTGCCATCGTTACGCTCCATCCCGCGCATGCTCGGACTCAAACTCTTCAATCGCCGCCATAAACTGCTCGCCAAAGGCGTCGGCCTTTTTCTCGCCGATGCCGTTGACCTGGATAAGCTCGTCGCGCGTCTGCGGACGCAGGCGGCACAGGCCGCGCAGGGCCTTGTCGGAGAAGACCATATACGGCGCCATCTCCAGCTCGGTCGAGATTTCCTTGCGCAGGGCGCGCAGGCGCTCGAACAGCTCGGCATCATCGCCCACGCGCGGGCGCTGATCCAGCTCGGCCTCCTCGCGCAGCAGATCCACCGCACGGCGGGCGCGGGCCGAGGCCTTGCGCTTGGACGCGCGACGCTTAACGGTAAAGGCAAACGCCTCGTCCTCGACCTCGCCGGCACGCGGACCCAGTCCCACGACCGGGTACTGTCCCTGTGAGGTGGCCAGATAACCGCGGCCGCACAGCTGACCGATGATGTTCTTAATGCGCCCGACCGATTCGCTCGACAGCTCACCGTAGCCGCGGTCCTCGTCCAGATGCATCTGGCGAATGCGCTCGGTATTGCCGCCGTGGAGCACGTCGGCGATGAGTGACTTGCCAAAGCGCATGGGGCGCGTGGCCACATAGCGCACGGTGGCGCGGGCCATATCGGTGACGTCCTCGACCTCGAACTGCGTGAGGCAGTTGCTGCAGTTGCCGCAGCCCTCGGCTTCGTCCGTGGCGGTGGCGCCCGCACCAGCCGCAGCAGCATGCTCGGCCGCGGCCTCGTCGCCAAAGTAGCGCAGCATGTATTCGCGCAGGCAGCCGGTGGTATTGCAGTAGCCCTCCATCTGGCTGAGCAGACGATATCGGTTCTGGAGCGCCCACGCGCGCTGCTCGTCGTCGAGCGTCTCGTCGGCCGCATCGCCGCGGTCGATCAAAAAGCGGCGCATGCGAAAATCGTTGCCGTTCCACAGCAAATGGCAGCTGGCCGGATCGCCATCGCGGCCGGCGCGGCCCGCCTCCTGATAGTAAGCCTCGATGCTCTCGGGCACGTTGTTATGGATGACGTAGCGCACGTTGGGCTTGTCGATACCCATGCCAAAGGCGTTGGTGGCGACCATCACCTGAATGTCGTCGTCGATAAAGGCACGCTGGCTCTGACGACGGGCGTCGTTGCCCATGCCGGCATGGTAGCGGCCCACGCGAATGCCGCTGGGGCCCAGAGCCTCGGCAAGCTCTCCTGCCAGCGCATCGACGGTCTTGCGGGTCGAGCAATACACGATGCCGCTCTCGCTCGAATGCGCGATCACATAGTCGCGCACCCACGCGGTCTTAGCCTTGTCGCCCATCTCCTCGCAGCCAAAGTAGAGGTTCTTGCGATCGAAGCCCGTCACCACCGTCGCCGGGTTTTGCAGGCCGAGCATCTGCTGAATGTCCGCACGCACGCGCTCAGTCGCTGTAGCGGTAAAGGCCGCCACGATGGGGCGCTGCGGCAGGGAATCGATAAACTCGCGAATCTGCAGGTAGGCGGGGCGGAAATCCTGACCCCATTGGCTCACGCAGTGGGCCTCGTCAATGGCCACGAGCGGAACGCCGATGCCGCCTTCGGCCGCAGCTTCCTGCGCAAAGGCCAGAAAACGCGGCTCGAGCAGGCGCTCAGGTGCCACATACATAAGCTGGTAGCGACCCTCGCGCGCCCGCTTGAGCACGGTATTTTGCTGAGCCGGCGTAAGGCTGGAGTTGAGATAGCTGGGGCGCGCGCCCGCCGCGAGCAGTGCGCGGGTCTGGTCCTCCATAAGCGACAGCAGCGGACTCACCACAAAGGTGATGCCGGGCAGCATGAGCGCAGGCACCTGGTAGCAAATGGACTTGCCGGCACCTGTGGGCATAACGCCGAGCGCATCGCGGCCGGCAAGGATCGCATCGACCATGCGGTCCTGCCCCGGGCGAAACGAGGTGTAGCCAAAATAGGCGCTGAGCGTGTCGAGCGCCATCTGCTGCATGCTATCGGTCATGGTTTCCTAACGTCCAAGTCATCTGCCGCCGATTATACGCCGCCACGCGGACCGCTGCCGTACGGCTGTCAGCCACGCTCATTCTGCGGGTAGTCATTGGGGACGTTCTTGAATGACTAGTCGTTTAAGAACGTCCCCAATGACTACCACGGCAACGCCGATGTTTTGGCGCAGACAGCGAAAGCCCGTCAGAGCGAGCAAGGTGCCTTGAAACAAGGCGGCATTGATCTTCTGGTCATGCCGCCGAAGTTGAAAGGCAGATTGCCGCTCTGGCGAGCTTGCAGCGTCGAGCCGTTGCGCGGTTTGGTAAAACCGCGTAACTTACATCACCATGACGTAGCGGCTGCCCACGTAGTACTGCTTACCCATCAGGACCGGCTCGCCATTGGGGCCGATAAAGCCGGCGCGCAGGTTGAGCAGCGGGTCGTGCGGGGCAATGCCCAGCTCGGCGGCCTGTTCGGCGTTGGCGCGAACGGCCTCGACCGTGCGGTAGCCAACCGAGACAATCGGCGTTCCGCTAACACGCTCGACCTCGGCAAAAATCGACTTGTCCTCAAGATCGGCCGTCAACAGCTCGCGGTATGCATCAAACGGCACAAAGATGTTCTCCTCAAAGATGGGCTCGCCGTCGGCTGTACGTACGCGCTTGATGTGCAGCAGCAGCGCGTCCTTCTGCAGGCCAAAGAACTCCATCTCGTTTTGACGTGCCGGCACAATCTGGCGATCGATCACATGCGCGCCCGCCTTCATGCCGTTATCGGCGCAAAGCTCGGTGAACGTCTGCAGCGTCGAAGCGTGGAACTGGCGGTTGATGTGCGGCGTGGAGACAAAGGTGCCGCGGCCCTGCTGCTTAACCAGGTAGCCATCGGAGCACAGCTCCTCGACGGCGCGACGCACCGTAATGCGGCTCACCTCATACTGTTCGGCAAGCTCAAGCTCAGATGGAATGCGCTCCTTTGGTGCATAAACACCTTTCTCAATCGCGTCCTTGATCTCGTCGTAAATCTGCTGGTAAAGCGGTGCATTTTTGGGCGCTGGCATATCTGATCACTCTTATCAAAATATCGAAATAACTAATACGTATATAACGTCTTTTTATATGTTACCTTAGTTTGATAAAACGATACACCGCATACAGCAAATCTTTACTTGCCGTCGTCCTGCTGCAAGCTTTCCTGATCGTGCAGACGGGCCTGCCTGCTGGCCATGCGCGCGGGCTTGTCGGGATCGGGAACGGCCGTGGGCATGGGCTCGTCGACATGGCCGCCCCACCAGCCGCCCACAAAGTTAAGCGTGTGGAACACATTGATCACGGCGCCGGGATCAATGTCGCACACCAACTTGATGATGTCCTGGCTCTCGTAGGTCGAGACAACGGTGTGCAGCAGGTACATCTTTTCGCGGCTGTATCCGCCAACGACCTCGGCGCAGCTGATGCCGTGCTGAAAATGGTCGATATAGGCGTTCATGACCTCGTCGGCCTTGCGCGTCGTGATCTGCAGCGTCACGCGGTCGTAGCGACGGTAGAAGCTGTCGATGGTCTTGGTCGAAATAAACTGGAACACGATAGAATACGCCGCATTGTCCCAGCCAAACATAAAGCCAAAGATCGCCAGGATAAAACAGTTAAAGCCAAAGATGACGCCCCAGATGGTCTTGCCCGTGTGGTTGGAAACCCACAGCGCGATAAAGTCGGTACCGCCGGTGGATGCGCCGGACTTAAGCGCAATGGCAGCGCCCAGACCCGAGACCACGCCGCCAAAAATGATGAGCATGATCTTGTCGCCCAAAAACGGGGCGAAGTGAAAGATATTGAGAAACAGCGACGAAAGCACGACCTGCATCATCGAGAAGATGACGAAGCGCCTGCTGATGCCGCTCCAACACAGAAGCGCCACGGGGATGTTGAGCGCGAGCATGCCGAGCGAGATGTCGATATGAACGCCGCCGAGCGAGGTAACGCGATCGAGCAGGACCGCGACGCCGGTGAGACCGCTCGGAAGCAGGTCGGCGGGGCGAATGAACGCCTGGATCAGGAATGTCTGGAGAACGGCGGAAATTGTGACCGCCACAGCAGTGATGGCGCGGCGGACAATGGTAAGGCGGCCGAGCACGAGCACGCGGTCCGTGAGCTGATCGATGGCGTTCGCCACGTAGGCTCCTTTCGGAGGCAGATGTAGTTGTGGGGCATGTCGGCGATTGTAGCATGGAGCGCGAAAGGGCGCTTCAATTCACCCGCTCTCGACAACCAAAACGAGCCAGCATCTCCCCAACCAAAGAGCCCAAATTCCAAGTGAGTAGACTATTCGCGACCTGTCGAGCACACCCAAAACAGCCACCTCTGTGACCTGCAGTTTTACTAAGGCAGATTCGCTTTGTGCTCTGCCTGAGCTGAAAAGTCTACTCACTTAGTCTGAATCGGAGCCAAACGGATCAAATCGAAGCCAAAATGAGCCGATCTGCCGCAAAAGACGCGTGAATCGGTACTTCTCGTAGCGAATTGACGCTATAAAGCGGTCAGAATGTCGGCGAGGCTATCGATGATGGCATCAGCGGCGGACTGATCCAGGTTGACGCCCTCGTGCGGGCGCAGCGCCAGGACGCGGGCGCCGGAGCGCTTGCCGGCCTCGATGCCCAACGGCGAGTCCTCGATAACCAGGCACTCGAACGGCTCAACATCCAGCGCCTCCATGACACGCAGGTAGATCTCGGGGTCGGGCTTAAACGCACTGCACTCGTGACCGCTGATGGTGTAATCCAGCACATCGGCGATACCGGCAATCTCCACCAGCTCGTCAATGAGCTCGCGATAGGACGAGCTCGCGATGGCACACTTGACGCCGCGCTCGTGCAGCTCGCGCATCACCGGCTCCGTCTGCTCGTTGAGCAGCTCGGCATACGGAACAGGGTGAACCGGGCTGTAGACCTGCTTGTACTCAACGCGCAAGCGCTCGCGCAGCTCAACATCGTCGGGCACCAGCGACTTCCAGATGGCAGGCTCGTTAGACCCCGAAAGATCGGGGATCTCGTCAAAGTGGAACCCCTTTTCCTCCATAAACGCCACGCGGCGACGGTTGTAGAACCACTCGGTATCGACCAGCACGCCGTCCATATCAAACAGCACTGCCTTGATCATACGCATCTCCTCCCACCTGCCAAAAAGGGACAGGTTTATTTTGGTAGGTTTTATCTGGTGTTTTGCGACGCGACAGACACGCCCCCAAAGCAAAAAGGGGACGGGGCGCAAACCCCATCCCCTCTCAATCAACCCGTAAGGTCTACTTACTTGTGATTAGTAGGAAAGCTTCCACATGTAGCGACGCATGGTCAGCGGGTGCTGACGGGCCTCGGCGATCTGGTTGCCGTACTCGCGCATAACGGCGAGGTGCAGCAGCGGGTTGAAGTAGGTGATGACGCTCGCGGGCACGGCGTCAGCCAGGCCGTAGTCCTTGGAGTCGATCAGAGCGACCTTGGCGCCCATGCGCTCAAGGAAGGTGAGGGCGCGGGCGTCCATCGGACGGGTAGCGCCATCGGACATGAAGAAGACGTAGGGCTTACCCTCGGTGGAAACCTCGAACGGGCCGTGGAAGTACTCGCCGGTGTTGTAGGCGGCGGCGTCGATCCACTGCATCTCGGTGAACAGGAAGGCGGCGTGAGAGTAAGCCATCTTCTCGGAGGCACCGGAGGCCATGAAGTAGATCATCTTGTCGTTCTTGAAGTCCTCGGCGAACTTCTTGGCGAGCTTCTTGCAGTGCTGAGCGGCGTTCTCGCAGAGATCGAAGACGTTGGTGAGGCCGGTGATCATGTCCTCGTAGTGGTCATAGCCCTCGGTCTGCTGAAGGATCTCGAGAGCAAGAGCGATGGCGTAGCCGGGCTTCTCGCACTTGGCAGCGTAGTTGGCGTGGAAGCCGTGAACGATGACGTGGTCGGCGTCGACGGTCAGAGCGGAGCCAGCCTTGTTGGTGAGGGAGACGACCGGGCAGTTGTGCTTCTTGGCGGTCTTGTTGGCCTCGACGGTCTCGGGCGTGGAGCCACCGAGGGAGCAGGTGATCACGAAGGTGTGCTCGTTGACCCAGGAAGGCGTGTCGTAGTTGAACTCGTTAGCGGTGAAGATCTGAACGTTCAGCTTGTCCGTGTTGTTGGCCAGGAAGTACTTGGCGGGGTAAAGGTCGGACATGGAAGCGCCGCAGCCGACGAAGGCGACGCTGTGGATCTCGTGGTTGGACAGGACGTCAGCGACGATCTGCTTAGGGAGGTTAAGGTCGATCTCGTACATCTGACACATTCCTTTCGATTTTTGCGGCGCCACATTGCCGGGCGCTCGCAGGGTTACCGTGATTTGGACCGAGTCGCCGGCCCGTTGAGGATGTGTCAAAGGAACTGTCCCTTTGACACATTTAGGGATGGAAGCCTGCCTGGGGTATGGGATGCCAGGCAGGCCCCCGGGGGAAAGCGATTAGGCGCTTGGTCGCGACTACGCCAGGATGCCGGCCGCGGAGAGGGCGATGCCGCCCACGATGGCGATCACGAGAAGCCAACCGGTGTTGACGTTCTTCTTGATGAGCCAGTACATAAGGCCAGTGAGGCCAAGGGAAATCATCTGGGGCATCATGCCGTCCAGGATGTCCTGGATCACGACGGTGCCCTCAGCGAACTGCAGCGGGGTGGTGGCGCCGATCAGCGTAGCGATCATGCCGCCCACGGACATAAGACCCACGATACCGCAGACATACATGAGCTTCTCCATGAGGTCGCCGCCCTGGAGCTTGCTCAGGTACTCGTGGCCGCCCTGATAGCCGATCTTGGCTGCGAACCAAGTGATCAGCACGGAGGGCACGATGGAGATGAGCATGGCCAGGATCGGGCCCATGATGGAGCCCTGCTGAGCCAGCTGAACACCCAGGCCAAAGGCGATAACGCGGATGGTGCCCTGGAAGAAGGAGTCACCGATGCCGGAAAGCGGACCCATAAGGGAGGTCTTGACCGCGTTGATCGAATCGGGGTCGAAGTTCTCGGGATCCTTGGCGTACTCTTCCTCCATGGAGGCGGCGAGGCCTAGGATGAAAGCGCTCGTCTGCGGGGTGCAGTTGTAGAACGCCATGTGACGGTGGTAAGCCTCTTTCTTAGCAGCGAGCTGCTTGGGGTCGGACTCGTCCGGATAGAGGCGATCGAGCGTGGGAACCATGCCGTAGAGGAAGCCCATGTTCATCTGACGCTCGTAGTTCCAAGAGGCCTGGATGGCCCAGGAGCGCCAGAAGAACTGGCTGACCTTCTTGTTCAGGGACACGTCCTTGGTTGCGGTTGCCATAGTGTGTTCCTCCTTAGTCTTCGTCGTCTTCGAGCGGATCGTAGTCGGAATCGACACCGGCGGCTGCATGGGAACCGTTGAACTTGAAGCCCATGAAGACGACAGCCAGGCACACACCGATCAGAGCGACCGCGATGACGGACAGGTTGAGGTAAGCGGCGAGCAGGAAACCGATGAACAGGAACGGAGTCATACCCTTCTTGATCATCATGGTGAGCAGCAGGGCCAAGCCGTAGGCGGTCATGATCTTGGTCGAAACGTTAAGACCAGTGGACAGCCACTCGGGAACCATGTTGACGATGGCCTGAACCAGGTCGGTGCCAACAAAGACGGCGAGGAAGATCGGCAGGAAGTACATGACGGCGTATAGACCGGAGCCGGCGCAGATGTGCATGCGATAGGCGGTCTTGAACTTTCCGTTATCGATCGCGCTATCTGCCACATGGGTGAGGGCGGCGATGATGGAACGGAACACGATGCCGAGGAGCTGACCCAGGACGGCGACCGGGATGGCGATCGTCATGGCGGTCTCGGCGGAAGCATCGGTCAGGCACGCAAAGGCAGCGGCCACGATGCCGCCCAGGACCATATCGGGCGGAACGGCGGCGCCGACCTGCACCAGGCCCATGGACACGAGCTCGACGGCGGCACCGACGGCAAGGCCGGTGGGCACATCGCCCAGCAGCAGACCGACGAGCGTAGCGCCAACGAGGGGCTGCTCGAAGTTAAGACGACCGAGCAGGCGGGAGTCCCACATGCAGAACACGCCGACGAGGCCGACGAGCACCGCACTGATGAACGTATTCATACCCTTCTCCTTTCAGTCAGGCAAAAGCCTGGTTGATTACAGCTTGGCGTCGATGTCGACGCTCTGATACGTGGGGGTCTGCTGGACGTAGAGCTTGATGCCCATGTCGAGCAGCTGGTTGACGTCGGCCTTCTGGGTGGCGTCGAAGAAGACGGAGCTGTCCTTGCCGCCGATCTGATCGGCACCGTCGTGGTTGGCGGTGGCGCCCAGGTTGATGGCGTCGAGCTTGTAGCCCTGGCAGAACTGCAGCATCTCGGCCGTGTTGCCAAAGACGAACATGACGCGCTCGCCGAGGGTGTTGAGCTTGTCCATCTTGGCGAGGGCACGCTCGACGGTAAAGACGTTCAGGCGCACGCCCTGGGGCTTGGCAAGCTTGAGAGCGCCCTTCTTGATGTCATCGTTGGCGGCAGCGTTGTCGACGACGATGATGCGCTCGGCCTGGACCTTGGTGGTCCAGGTAAAGACGACCTGGCCGTGCAGCAGACGGTAGTCAAGACGCGCGAGGACAATCTTGGCGGGACCGGAGCTGTGACGGGACGCCTTGGCCTTCTTGGCGGGAGCCGCGGCGACCTCGACCGGTGCGTTGGGGTTGGTCAGACCGGTGCGGGCCTCGTTGATGAGGGCCGCGAGCTCGGCGCCCTTGACGGGGACGGGGCTCATAGCGAGCGTGAGCGCCAGCGGGATGTTGAAACCGCTGACAACCGTGAACTTCGTGCCGTTCTTGGAAAGCTCGACCATGCTGTTGTTGACCGAGCTGCCGAGCATATCGGTCAGCACATAGACGGTGTCGTCCGCGTTGAACGTGGCGATCATGGCGTCCACCTTATTGGTGATGGGCTCCTTGTCGTCACGAGCAAGCGACACGACGTGGACGTTCGACACGTCGCCGAGAACCATCTCGAGCGTGTCTTTGGCGCCTGCGGCCAGGCCGCCATGAGATGCGAGAATGATCTGATTCATCTTGCCTCCTCCTTTTCGTTATGGTCATTATAACGTCTTATACGTTGCTTATATTGCTAATTAGTATAAAGACCGTTCGCGGGTGAAAATCGACCGTTGACGGGTTTAACGTACTTGAAACGTTGGGGCTGGGTAGGCCGGCGCTGGCTGGATAATCCCAGGTCGGACGCCGTGCGCAATCCCTTATCGCACGAAGTACCAGGGGCTTTCCTGCACGGTGGGCTCCAGCGCGATGCCGGTGCGTTCCTTAAACAGATCCATGTCCTGAGATTTTTCGGTCCACCACGCGTTGGGCTTAAAGGTCATGCTCTCGACAATACGTTTGGCAATGACGCTGTTGCGCAGCTTGGAGAAGTCGGTGTTCATAATCAGGATAGACGCGAGCACCAGCACGATGCCCAGGACTTTGATCGCACCGGCGGGCTCGGCGTAGACACCAATGCCCAGCAGTACGGTGACGACTGTCTCGAATGACATTACGACGGGAACTTTCGACGTCTCGAGCCCCATGGACAGGCCCTGCATATATAAGATGTAAGCCACGGCTGTGGGGATGAGTCCAAAGCCAAGGAACAGCAGCAGCAGCTGTGGCGACATTGCCGCGGCGACATCCGGCCACGGAGCCGCGATAGCCGCCATAACCGCACCGCCAAAAACAAAGCCCCAAAACGTGACAGCCAGCGGGTGGACCGTCTTGGTTGCTATTCGGCTAAACACCGCGAGCGACGCACCACAAAGGCCTGCAATCACGCCCGACGTGACGCCCCAAACCGAAAAATGAAAACCGGAAAGGTCGCCATTGGTCACTGCAAGCACGCAGCCAACGATGTTAAAGACAATGGCAACGAGCTTGTTGGGGGTCACGTCCTCGCGATAAAGCACGCGGCCAAGCATGACGCCAAACACCGGCGAGGTGTAGAGCAGCACCGAGGCCGTGGACATGCCCACCTCGCCCATGCACTCGTAATAGCAGGTGTTGGCGGCGGCCAAACCGACGATACCGACAAGCGCGCAGGGAACAAGCTCTTTAGGGCTTGCCTTGAACAGTGCCAGGGGACCCGATGCCTTTCCCTCACGAGCACCTCCCTGGCAACCCATGAATGCCAAGACCGGAGCCATTAAGACGGCACCCGACAACAAGCGAAAGGCAGCCATACTCTGGGACGTAACGCCCATGGCCGAGATGCCGTTTACAAAGATTCCGATGCTGCCCCACATAAGCGCGGCGATCAGCACCAGCACATAGCCCAGATTGCTTTTCTTCAACGCAGCCTCCTCGGTATTGTTTCCAATATGTTTCACACTACGTTATAGTCGTTATATACATTTTTCAAGGCACAAATCGGCAGACGGGAAAATCTGCTTTTCCGCTACAACCCATTAGTGCAAAGAGGCCAGGTTCATATGCACCAACTTGGTGCATATGAACCTGGCCCCAATGCACCAACCCCTTAACAAACACGACGACGCCGACGTTTTGGCAACGTCAGCGAGCGCCCGTCATTTGAGCCAAGGTGCCGTGAAATGAAAAGGCGCTGACCTTCTGGTCGCGCCTTTGAAATTGAACGGCAGATTGGCCAAATGCCGGGCGCGCAGCGTCGAGCCGTTACGCCGTTCGGTAGAACGGCGTAACTAGTAGTCCAGCTTCCACATGTAGCGGCGCGTCATGTAGTCCTTGTGGGTAACGGCAGAGAGTGCACGCATGTACACGTTGTTGAGGATCGGGGCAAAGATCAGGTGGTTGAAGTACTCGCTCACGCTGTCCTTGATGTCGTTGAGGCCGAGCTCCTTGGCGTCGAGCTGATAGACGCGCTCGCCACCGTACTGGTTGACAAAGCGGATGCCGCGCTCGTCGTTGCAGCGGCTGCGGCCGACGCTGATGAGCTGGAACAGCGAGGTGCGCTTGTCCAGGATCTCGAAGGGGCCGTGAAAGAAGTCGCAGGTGTTGATGGTGCAGGAGTCGATCTGCAGCATCTCCTGCACGTTGCAGATGCTAAAGACATAGGCGGCGCCAAAGAGCGGACCCTGAGCCATGACGTTGATGCAGGGCTTGTCGGCGTTCTGCTCGGCCCACTTGGCAGCGAGCGGACGGGTGTACTCGACGGCCTTGCGATAGATGGGATCGACCAGGTCGAAGGCGGCCATAGCGGTCTCGTACTCGGCATAGCCCTCGGTCTGCTGCGTAAGCTCCATGGCGATCATGGTCACGACGGCGGAGTTGGTGCGGCCCATGCAGGACTCATCGACGGCCAGGCTGTCATACTGGATCTTGTAGTCGCAGACTTCGGTGAGGCCGGACTCGTCGACATAGATGGCGATGGTGCTGGCGCCGTGATCCTTGGCGACCTGGGCGGCGACGATGGTCTCTTTGGTGCCGCGCATGGACACGACGACGGCCAGGGTGTTCTCGTTGACGTAGGCCGGGGTGGCGTGCACGAACTCGTTGCTGGTGTAGCTGGAGCTCACGACCTGCGTGGCCTCGTGCTCCATAAAGTACTGGGCAGGATAGTTGCCGCCGTTGGATCCGCCAGCGCCGATCCACACGACGCGCTTGATGCCGCCCTTGTCCGCCTTGTCAGCCAAAACCTGGGAGACGACGTCCTTAACCTGTTCCTGAGTAGTCATCGTGCATCAGCCTTTCTTCTCGTTTGATGCTCTCGATGGCATACAAGTTACATACATGTTTTGGTTATGTCGACTAGTTGTATGCTATATTTGTCTTAGAAATTTTGCTGGTAAAGTTTTCGACAATCCATTACCAGCGGTTTTGTTGTCATGTTGGATACATGCTTGGTTCAGTAAGCATATAAGTTAGATACAGGTTATTCGCATGAGCACTTCGTCAAAAAAGAACTTGGCCCAATACGAGCGTCTGGCGGGTACGCTGCGTGACCGCATCGCCGCCGGCACCTACGCACGCGAAGACAAGCTGCCGTCCGAGATGGAACTCATGGACGAATCGGGTCTGTCGCGCAGCACCGTGCGCCACGCCCTTAAGGTGCTCGTTGATGAGGGCCTGGTGCGCACCGAGCGCGGGCGTGGCGCCTTTGTGGCCGACACGCCCGCGCTCCACGAGAACAACCTGATGTTTTCGAGCTATACCAAGCAGGTCGAAGGCCAGGGCATGAAGCCCACCACGCGCACCGTGGACTCGGGCTTTGCCAAGGCGGCCGGCAGCATAGCTAAGTTCTTTGACGCCGCCGTGGGCAGCAAGCTCGTCAAACTTGTCCGTCTGCGTTATCTGGACGATGCGCCGCTGTGCCTGGAGACCACCTATCTGCCGCCAAGCTTCGAGGCACTCATCGACCGCGATATCAACGGTTCGCTCTACGCCACGCTGCGCCAAGAATTCCATCGCGCGCCGGCACAGGGGCACAAGACCTTTGAGGTGTGCTATGCCTCGCAAAACGAGGCGTTTTTGCTCAACGTCGAGCGCGGGCAGGCGCTGATCCTGATCACCGACTACGTCTACGACACCGACGGCCGCCCGCTGCACATCTCCAAGCGCATCCAACGCACCGACCGCGCCAAATACACCGAGCCCATCGGCTAGCGCGCCAAACCAGGCAAAATGCACCTAATATACGTTTTACCTGCGGTTTTTATAAAATCTCAAACCAGCATGGCGCAAATGCCAGCATCGCCTGGCAACGCACGCCGTCCAAGCTCAACTGTTCCTGTCCAGAATATCCAGCACCGTAAACCTAAGTGAGTAGACTTTTCGCGATCTGCCGAGCACACCCAAAACAGCCATCTCTGTGACCTGCGGTTTTAGTAAGGCAGATGCGCTTTGTGCTCGCCCTGCGCCAAAAAGTCTACTCACTTAGCTCGCAAGGCGTCCCGAGGGGACGATTCAGGTCAAAATAGCATACGAACGCCGTGCTTCTTGCGGCGATTTGATGCCACAAGACAGCCAAAAACCTGCCAAAAAGGGACAGGTCTAGTTTGGTCGGTTTTATCTGGAGCTTTGCTGCATCCGCAGGTCAATCGCCTTGGTCATACACACCCAAAACAAAAGCCGCCGCGAAGGTATCCGCATCCTTCGCAGCGGCTTGCAACGTTTGCCCAGATAAAACCTGCCAAAATAAACCTGTCCCTAAATGGCAGGTTTGGGGAGGTCGGGGAACCAGGTCGGCTTGGGTTGGTTGGGTGTGCGCTCGGCTAGGACCAGCTCCATCCAGCACATGTCGTACCAGCGGCCGAACTTTTGGGCGCAGCGATCGAAGGCGCCCACCAAACGGTAGCCCATATGGGCATGGAAATCCTGACTGTTGTGCGTCAGATACTCGTCGTCATTGTCGTGCGGCACGGCAATGAGCGCGCACATGTTGGTGATGCCCATCGCGACCAGGCATTGCTTGAGCGCATCGTGCAGCTTGCGGCCCAGCCCGCCGTGGCGCACATCGCGCGCCAGGTAGATCGAGGTCTCAACCGACCAGTCATAGGCCTCGCGGCTGTTGAGCGGACTCACATAGGCATAACCTACCGGACGCCCGTCCAGCTCCATCACCAGATACGGATAGCGCTTGAGCGTGCGCTCGATGCGCCCGGCGAACTCCTCAACGCTCGGCACCTCGTATTCGCAGGTAATCGCCGTCTGGCGCACATACGGCTCATAGATGGCAAGCAATGCCGGCGCATCATCGGGCGTCGCCAGGCGAATCGTCGGCTCGGACATCTTGGCCATACAGCCCCTCTCAAAAGCAAAGGCCGCCTTGCGCCAAACCCAGGCGCAAGGCGGCCCCTCGTCATTACATCAACCTACAGGACAGCCGCCAGCGCGTCGATGTCCTCCTGTGTCGTGGCCCAGCTGGTGCAAAAGCGCACCACGGTGTGGGTCTCGTCGTACTTTTCCCAGTACTCGATCGAAGCATGCTCGCGAATGCGGGCCATGTCCTCGTTGGGCAAAATCACAAACTGCTGGTTGGTGGGCGTCTCCAAGAAGAACTGGTAGCCGCGCTCATGCAGCACGCGACGAAGCGCCTGCGCCGTCTCAATCGCCTGGCGGCCAATCTCAAAATACAGGCCGTCGGTAAAGAGCGCCTCAAACTGAACGCCCGTCAGACGGCCCTTGGCCAGCAGCGCTCCGTGCTGCTTAATGCGCGGAATGGGGTGTGCCGGAGCGTGCATGCCGCAAAACACCACGGCCTCGCCGCAAAGCGCGCCGCACTTGGTGCCGCCAATGTAGAACACGTCGCACAGCTGCGCCAGCTCGGGCAGGGTAATGTCGCACTCATCGGCCGCCAGCGCATAGGCCAGACGGGCGCCATCCACAAACAGCGGAATCTGGCGCTTCTGGCACACCGCATGAATCGCCGCAAGCTCGGCGGCGGAGTACAGCGTGCCGTACTCGGTCGATAGGCTCACGTACACGGCACCTGGGAACACCGTGTGCTCGTAGCTCTCGTTTTCGTAAAACACCTGGATATAGCTGTCGAGATCCTCGGCATGCATCTTGCCCTCGTAGCCGGGAATGGTAAGCACCTTGTGGCCGCCAAACTCGATGGCACCCGCCTCGTGGCAGGCAACGTGGCCGGTCTCGGCTGCAACGACGCCCTCGTAGGGCGCAAGCAGCATGTCAATCACCGTCGCGTTGGCCTGTGTGCCGCCCACCAGAAAAAACACGTCGGCATCGGGTACCTGACAGGCCTCACGAATGAGCTGCTTGGCACGCTCGGTGTGCGCATCGGTACCGTAGCCGGGCTGCGGCTCCATGTTGGTATCGACGAGCGCCTGCAGCACTGCCGGATGAGCACCGTGGGAATAGTCGTTGTTGAACGCGAGCATGGCAATCCTCTCTAGCCGGGCATGGGCCCGATGATTTAAACGCCGCTATTGTACGCCGCCCGGATAGGCAATGCGCGCGGCAAGGCACTCAAGTGCCAGCACCAGGGCAAAGCCGCAGCTCACGTCAGTCAAAAAGTGCGCACCGATCACAATGCGGCCAAAGGCGACGAGCGCCGCAACCGCAGCCGCCGTCCAAAAGACCACGCGACGGCGCGACGGCTTTTCCTTAAAGGACGCCGCAGGAAGCCCGGCAAGCATAATACCGATCGCCGCGTGCGCCGTGTGTCCGCTCGCAAACGACTTAAAGCCGTCCTTGATCACGCCGGCGGCGATATAGGCCCACTTGTCGGGGTTGCCGATCACCCACCACGGCTGAAAATCGAGTCCCTGCGTCACCTCGATCACGCGCATGCGCGGGCGCGACCACAGCGGCTTGACGATCACGTTGAGGATAATGACCTGAGCGACCCACACGGCAAGCACCATCAACGCCCAGCGCGTAAGCTCGTCGGGCTCGGTCGTGCGCGTGAGGCGATAGGCGATGAGGTTGGCGACGATGACCAGCACAAACGTCAGCACCAACTGAAACGCGATGAGTTTGCCGCCAACCTTCAGAGACGAAACGATCTCATAGCCGGCCAGGCCAACGTTGACAAGGACGCCGAGCACGGCGAGCCATTTGCTCCCTCTGGAATCGGGACGCACCGCGCGCACGAGCATAACGCCCGCAACGCTCGCCGTCAGCTCAAACGGCAGCTCGCCGGCGGCCTCGATAAAGCGACCGTACATGCTGCCGATGTTGAACAGCGCGCTCGAGATCTGATAATCGAAGAAGCTGCCCACGCCCAGACAAAGGCACAGGACGACCGCGATCATGGCGACATCTTTCTTATAGATGTATCCGAACATGCTTTCCTTTCGATGGGGCTGAAATCAATCTGCGAGATGGCGGGGCAAAGATGACTTCGTCCCGCCACGTCCCCTACTTGTTAGTCGTCGTCACTAGCGCCCAACTGCTGCAGCAGCATGAGCGCCGCGGCCACGGGGCCGGTGCCGTCGTTGGCATCGAGGCCACGGCCCAAGCCGCTGCCCGCACCGGCGCCCGCCTTGTAGGGCACCGACAGCTTGCGGCTCTTGGGGAAGCTCACCGCGCCATAGCGGGTCTTAAGCTCAAAGGCCACCTTCTTGGGCACGTCGACGCCCAAAAACGTGATGCGACCGCCGCTGAGCGTGACGCTCTCGAGCCCCAGGCGCTCGCCGCGAATACGGATGCGCGCGCGGTTGAACAGGTTGAGCCCTGCCAACGGCAGCTCGCCATGCGCGGCCTCGGTCTCTTCCTGCACCTCATCGATGCTCTCCAAGTCCTCGGCCGCTGCGAGCTTACGGTACACGAGCACGCGCTGATCCACCGCCGGCAGGTACTCCTCGGACAAGAAGTAATCGGCCGGCAGGTTAATGCCCACGCTCGCCGCCTCCACGCCGGCGTCGTCGTCGCCGCGCGCCTCGGCCACGGCCTGGCCCAGCATCTGTGTAAACAGGTCAAAGCCCACGCTCGACAGATTGCCGTGCTGCTCGGCGCCCATAAGCGAGCCGGCGCCACGAATCTCCAGGTCGCGCATGGCGATGCGCATGCCGCTGCCCAGGTCCTGGAACTCGGAAAGTGCAGTCAGGCGCGCCGTGGCCTCCTCGGTGAGAGGCAGCTCGCCCGGGAACATAAAGTACGCGTAGGCCTGCGTGGCCGAGCGGCCCACACGACCCTTGAGCTGGTAGAGCTGCGCCAGGCCCAGACGCTGCGAATCCTCGATGATGAGCGTGTTGGCGGTCGCGTTGTCGATGCCGCTCTCCACGATGGTCGTGGCGATGAGCACGTCAATCTTTTTGGTCGCGAACTCGATCATCACGTCCTCGACCTCGCGCGGGCTCATCTTGCCGTGCGCCACGCCCACGCGCGCCTCGGGCGCGGCCTCGTGCACGCGCGCCACGGCATCGTCGATGGTCTTGACGCGGTTGGACACGTAATACACCTGACCGCCGCGACCCACCTCCAGACGGATCGCCGCACTCACCACGTCGGGGTCGTACTCCCCCACGTGCACGATCACGGGACGACGCCCAGTCGGCGGCGTCGTAATCAGGCTCATGTCGCGCACGCCGCTCGTGGCCATCTGCATGGTTCGCGGAATCGGCGTTGCCGAAAGCGTGAGCACGTCAATCTGCTCGCGCAGGTTCTTGAGCTGCTCCTTGTGCTGCACGCCAAAGCGCTGCTCTTCGTCGATGATCACCATGCCCAGGTTCTTGGGGTTCACGTCGGCCGAAAGCAGACGGTGCGTGCCGATGAGCACATCAATCGTGCCCTCGGCAAACGCCTTAAGCGCGCGCTTTTGCTGCGCCGGGGTGCGAAAGCGGCTGAGCACCTCGACCTCCAGGCCAAACGGGGCAAACCGCTCAAAGAAGGTCTCGTAGTGCTGTTGGGCCAGAATGGTCGTGGGGCAGAGCACCATGACCTGGCGGCCGGAGTCCACGCACTTAAACGCCGCACGCAGGGCGACCTCGGTCTTGCCGAAACCCACGTCGCCGCAGAGCAGGCGATCCATGGGCTTGGGCGCCTCCATGTCGGCCTTGATGTCGGCGATAGCCTCCAGCTGGTCGCGCGTCTCGTCGTAGGGGAAGCTCTCCTCCATCTCGATCTGCTCGGGCGTATCGGGCGGACAGGCGATACCGGTAATCGACGAGCGGCGCGTATACAGGTCGACCAGGTCAAACGCCAGCTTTTTGGCGTTCTTGCGCGCCTTGTTGGTGGCACGCGTCCAGTCGGCGGTATTGAGCCTGGTCAGGCGCGGCTTGTCGCCGTCGGGGCCAACGTAGCGCGTGATGCGGTCGACCTGCTCGAGCGGCACGTAGAGCTTGTCGCCGTCGGCATATTCCAGCAAAAAGTAGTCGCGTTCCTTGCCGCCCACTTCCTGGCGCGCGATCTCGCTAAAGAGCGCGATGCCATGCGTTGCGTGCACCACGTAGTCGCCCGGCTTAAACGGGAAGGTGATCTGCGTAATGTCAACCTTGCGGCGGCTGCGCGCGCGGTTGGCATCCATGCGGGCATTGAGGTCGGCGATCGAGAACACGGCCAAATTGGCGTCGGGCACCACCACGCCCTGCGGCAGGGCAGCGTCGACAAAGGTCACGCGCCCGCGCGAGATGGTGGGCACGGCGGCGCCGGCGGCAGCCTGCGCGGCGCCTGCCTCGAGCGAGCGGGCGTTGAGCGCGTCGGCCTTACGCTCGCGAATGGAAGCATGGGCCTCCTGACGGGCAGCACGGTCGGCAGAATCCGCCGCCGCCACGCGCACACGGTCGCCAATAGCGCCCGCGTTTTCGGGCGCGGCCGTCAGCGACTCCTCAAAGGTAATACCCTCATCGCCAAAGGTGAGCTCCATCGACTCGCGTGCACCGCGGTCGGGGATGGCAAACACGCAGGCATAGCGCTTGCCCACGACCTCCTGGATGCGCGTCATAAAGCGATTGTCCGAGCCCGCGATGGCCGGCTGCTCAATCTTGAGCTCTGCCGTCACCGCACCACCGGCACGAATCAAGCTCACGTAGTTCAAGCGCTGCTGGGCACCAAAGTCGAGCTGCTGGGCGCGCACGTACAGACCGTCCAAGCGGTCAATCCCCGCCTCGCCGGCGCGTGCCTCGATATCCTCGTAGGCGCGCAGGCAGTCGTCGAACAGCGAGCGCGGCTCGGACAGCACCACGAGCGCCTGGCCGCTCACATGCGACAGCGGGCTCACGGTCTGGCCGTACATCACCGGCAAAAAGCGGTCGAGCTCGGGCGTGACGATGCGTGCATCCACCATCTCGAGCAGCGCCGCCAGCTTACTGTCGTCCTGGCTGGCGCGGTAGAGCGCCACGTGCATGTTGTGAACGGCCTCGTCGGTGAGCGCCAGCTCGCGGCAGGGGAAGATTTCGATGCTGTCCTCGTTGCCGATAGTTTGGCCCGTGGAGCTCACCATACGGCGGATGCGGTCAATCTCGTCGCCGAAAAACTCAATGCGCACGGGCGCCTTTTCCTGCGCGGGAAATACCTCGACGGTGTCGCCATGCACGCGGAACAGGCCGGGCGCGTCGGCGGCACCGGCATTGGTATAGCCCATGCCCACCAGGCGCTGCGGCACCTCGTCAAAAGGGATCTCCTCGCCCACCGCAAAGGTCGTGGACTCCCAGTAGCGGCTCTCGACTGGCGGCACGCAACGCAGCAACGCGCGGGCCGAGGCAACCATAATGCAGTTGTCACCGCGCACGATGCGTCCCAGGGCCTCGCAGCGCTGCGCCACCACGGCATCGTCGGGCGCCTGCTCGCGCCACGGGTAGTCCTTGCGCTCGGGAAAGCGGCACACGTGCGCCAGGCCCACATAGGCGGCCAGGCTGCGCGCGGCGCGATCGGCAGCGTCCTCGCCGCTCACGATATAGACCGTGGGACGCGGACGGCGCGCAAACTGGGCGGCCGCCATAAGCGTGCGACCCGACTGCGACACGGCCAACGTCACGTCCTCGCCGGCATCGAGTCCGGCCTCGACGGTCTGCAGTGCCTCGGCAGTGTAGAGCTGCGCGGCTATACGGTGAATGAGCATGCTGTTCCTCCGGCATCGCAACGCCAAAAGCCCGCCGGGGCAAGCTCGGCGGGTCGTACGTCAAAGATCATTGTTTGTCATGGTAGCGCATGGAGAGGACTCCTGCTCAAGGGCAAACCCGGCCCTGCAAAAAACGCCAGACGAAGATGCATTCCGCCCTACCCCGCTACGCGCACGCTGGGGCACAAATCTGCCAGCGGACACTCGTCGCACTTGGGTTTGCGGGCATCGCAGATTTCGCGACCGAAGGTGATCCACTGATGGTTGACCGACTCCCAATACTCGTGCGGCAAAATCTTGAGCAAATCCTGCTCGGTCTTGAGCGGCTCCTTGGCATGCGTCCTGGGACTCAACATCAGGCGGTGCGCAATGCGGTTGACGTGCGTGTCCACCGCAATGCCCTCCACGATGCCATACCCCACGTTGAGCACGATGTTCGCCGTCTTGCGTCCCACGCCCGGCAGCTTTACAAGCTCCTTCATGTCGGCCGGCACCTCGCCGCCATAGTCGGCGACGATCATCTGCGCGGCCTCGACGGCATGCTTGGCTTTGCTCTTGTAGAAGCCAAGTGACTTGATGGTGTCTGCCACGTCAGCCACGCTCGCCCCGGCCATGGCCTCGGGCGTGGGCCACTGGGCAAACAGCCGCGGCGTCACCTTGTTGACCTGCGCGTCGGTCGTTTGCGCCGAGAGTAGCACCGCGATCAGCAGGCGGAAGGGATTCTCGTGGTCCAAAAAGCACTCGACTGGGCCATAGCGACGGTTGAGGCGCTCGCACACCTCGATAGCGCGCTCGCGCTTGGCGGCATTGGTCTCGCGTGGCATAACGACTCCTCGGCTCAACGGCACAATCAACTTATGGGCACAATTGTCCCACGTCCGAGACGCTTACGCCTCCAAGAATGCGCCGGTCTGACGGCTCCACAGGCTCGCGTACTCGCCACCCGCCTCGACGAGCTGCGCATGCGTGCCGTCCTCGACAATCTCACCATCGGCCAGCACCACAATGCGGTCGAGCGCCGCCACGGTGGACAGGCGGTGCGCCACCACAATGGAGGTGCGCCCGCGCATCAGGTTCTCGAGCGCCTCCTGCACCAGCGCCTCGGACTCGCTGTCCAGGGCAGAGGTCGCCTCGTCGAGCACTAGAATCGGCGCGTCGGTTAGGATGGCGCGGGCGATAGCCACGCGCTGACGCTGGCCGCCCGAGAGCTTGACGCCGCGCTCACCCACCATGGTGTCAAAGCCACGGGGCAATCGGTCGATAAACTCCAGGGCATTGGCCAGGCGCGCGGCTTCGCGAATCTGCTCATCAGTGGCGTTGGGACGACCGTAGGCAATGTTTTCGCGAATGGAGCGGTGGAACAGCAGCGCCTCCTGCGGCACGTAGGCAACCTGGCGGCGCAGGCTTTGCTGCGTGCAGCGCGAGACATCCTGACCGTCCACGAGCACGCGGCCGCCCTGGACATCGTCCAGGCGCAGCAGCAGCTTGGTGAGCGTCGTCTTACCCGAGCCCGATTTGCCCACCAGGCCCACGCGCTGGCCCGCCGCCACATGAAGTGTCAGGTCATCGAACACGTTCTCGCCCGCCGCAGCGTCACGGTACGCAAAGCTCAGGTGCTCAAAATCAATCGCGCCCTCGGTTACTTTGAGCTCAGGGGCGTCCGGGTCGTCTGCCACCAAACGTGGCTCGTCCAGCACGCGCGTCATCTCTGCCGCATCGCCCAAAGCGCGGTTGATACGCTGCATCATGGAACTCACGTAGTTCAGGCGCATGGTGAGGTTATAGGTGTAGGTAAAGATCATGACGAGCGAGCCCGCCGAGATGCCAAACCACGCGTTGCCGCCCGCCACGAACACACTCACCACGGCCATGGTGATGACGATAAGGCCCGAGGTCGTAAAGTTGCGCTGCATCATGGCGTGCATCGAGACCGTCTCGGCGTCGCGCGCGGCACGATCGGCGGCGTCGAACAGATCGCGTTCGAAGTCCTCGCGCCCGCAGGTCTTGACGGCCAAGATGTTCGTGACCGCGTCGGAGAGCACGCCCGAGAGCTTGTTCTGCGCGGCGGACGTCGCGGCCGAAAGCGGCATGATGCGCTTGTACATAAGCCAGACAAACGCAATGTAGACGACCATGATGCACACCAGGATCACGGTAAATGTGGGCACCACCGGAGCGAGCGCCGCCACCGTGCAAATGACCGAGGTGATAGTGGGGATGAGCGAATACACCGTCACGTCCACCAGACCCGTGTAGCCGCTCATAAAACGGCTCGTCTGGCTCACGAGCGATCCGCCAAAGCGGCTGGTGTGGAATGTCATGGATTGATTGGAGAGCGTGTCAAAGCACAGGCGCGCCAGGTGATAGTTGCCCGCAATCTCGAGCTTGTAGACGGTGTAGTCCTGTAGCTTGGAGAGGATCTGGCCCACCAGGTTAACGAGTACGAGCGCCAGAATGTAAGGGCCAAAGACCTCAAACACCTGGTCGCCCGCCACGGGGCCGGCTTGGACGCGGTCGACGATGAGGGCCATAACGTAGGTGTTGGCAAACGTGAGCAAAAAGATGTAGCCCGCCGACGAGAACACCGAGAGAAAGACAATCAGCGGCTGTGTGCGCGTGACACCCCAAAACCGCCGCAGCGTGCGGCGCACAGTGGAGCGTTTGAGCGGACTGGTGCTTCTCTGAGACATGGGCTTCCTTTCGCGTCTGATAGGGCGAAACGCCATTGTTGCACATTGAAGCGCACTTCAGGCAAGCACGATGCGAAAAGCAGCGGGGCACCCGCGTTTACACCGGCGCCCCGCCGTCAGATGCAGCTAGTCCTCGTCTTTTTGGCCTGCGAGCAGCTCCGCGGATGTGAGCCCCAAAATCTCATCGGCTTGGTCGGCATCCTCCAGCGCGTCGATGTCCTTGAGCTTGCGCTCCATGACGTTGGTGCGCGTGGTAATGATGCCCTCGACCGTTTTGCCCGCGGTCTCGATCTGCTGCTGGGCGCGGCGCAGCGCCGCCTGATAGCGCGGCAGCTCGGCCTTGACGGCGGAGAGCACGCGCAGCACGTCGTCGGTACGTTTTTGCAGCCTAAACGTCTGGTAGCTCATCTGCAGGCTGTTGAGAATGGCGGCCATGGTGCTGGGACCGGCTACGTTGACGTGATAGTCGCGGCCCAGGATCTCGATAAGCCCGGGGCGGCTGACGATCTCGGCGTACAGCCCCTCAAACGGCACGAACATGATGCCAAAGTTGGTCGTTGCCGGCACACTCAGGTACTTTTCGCAGATGTCCTTGGCCTCGCGCTTGACCATGGTGTCGAGCGTCTTGCGCGCAGCCGCCACGGTCTCCGCATCGCCCGACTCCTGCGCGTCGAGCAGATGCTCGTACGCATCACCCGGGAATTTGGAGTCAATCGGCAGCAGCACGGGGTCGCCCTCGTCTACCGGCAGCTTGACGGCAAACTCAACACGCTCCGAGGCGCCGGGCTTGGTGGCAACGTTTTCCAGATACTGGTCGGGCGTAAGGATGTCCGCCAGGATCGCGCCCAGCTGCACCTCGCCCAAAATGCCACGCGCCTTCACATTGCCCAGCACGCGTTTAAGGTCGCCCACGCCGGTGGCGATAGACTGCATGTCGCCCAGGCCCTTGTACACGGCCTCGAGCTGGTCGCTCACCTGCTTAAACGATGCCGACAGTCGGTCGTTGAGCGTGCGAGAGAGCTTCTCGTCCACCGTCGCACGCATTTGGTCGAGCTGCACGTTGTTGTCTTTGCGGATGGCGCCCAGCTGAGCATCGACCGTCTCGCGCACCTTGTCCAGGCGATGCTCGATGCCTTCGCGGTTGGCGCCAAGCTGTTGGGCCGTCTCGCGGCGCAGGTCATCCATACGGTCGCCGGCCTGCGAGAACTCGCGCGCAATGGTCAGGTAGCGCTGCTGCTCTACGGCGGCATCGGTCGTCTGCTGCTGCGCGATGGCATTTGCCGTGCGGCGGGTTTCGGCCAACGCGACGTTCAGGGTGTCGAGCGTGCTGTTGGCCTGCTCGAGCGCTACCAGCGTTTCCGCGCTACTGTCGCCACGCTCCCGCAGCTCGGCACGCAGGCTCTTGAGCTGGAGGGCGCAAGCCACAGCAACCCCCACCGCCACCAAGGCAATCACAACAAGCGCAATATCAATAGCAGACATAAACTCCGCCCAACAAACCCAATCGAGCACCAATCAAAACCGCGATCAATCTTACCCCGCCACACGCACCGGGCGGCCGGCCCCTTCTTGGGTGCCCCTCTCCTCCGCATATTCCATAATGCGACGCGCCGTCTCCCTGCTCACCTTTGAGTCATCGCCGGCCAAGTATGCGTATACGTTTCCCTTATTCAGATTCAAATCGCGGCAGAGACCGTAGCGCGTTACGCCCGATTCCCCTAGCGCCCCCAATGTTCTTTTTCGCATCAGGGCGTTGATCCTTCTGTCCGCCACTGGCTTTTCCTTCACCGCTCTATACGCACGCCAAACGTTGGCATAACGGTTAGGGAGCTCACTTTTGGCGCATAGAGACGCCATGCCACCCGCTTGATCGTACAAGGACAAAACGCCTCGGTAATCCTCTTCCATCCACGAGCCCTCGGATAAACCCAGAACGTATTCGGCTTTTCCTTGCGCCAAAGCGAGCAAAAACAGAGGCTCCGCCACGCGCGGCGCAACCGTCGTCGCCTGCTCAACCAGTTTTCTAAAACTCAGCGACTGCTGTCCGGATAGCTCCCGGCAATAGCCTTTCAAAAATCCCTCAAAAGTCAGATTCAACCGAGCACCTCCTTTTTGTATTACCTGTATCCCTTATTATTATTCATCTTCAATAATACTATTCAGTCGCACGACAGAACCCACAGGATGCAAGGATTCCACTCGTGGCGATAATCCCTACACCCTAGAAGTCCTAATGCGACAAACGCTAGCTCTCCCAGCCGGCGCGGATGGTTGTTATGACGTCATCTAGGCGCTGGCCCAGGGCCGCTAGATGTTTGAGCACCTCGTTGGGCGATGCACCGTTGAGGATGCACGTGAGGGCATACGACGCCAGAAAGATGGCCGCAAGCCCCAACGGGATGAGCACGATCATCGCCAACGTACGCAGGCGCTGGGCCCAGCGACGGCGACGCGCACGATGCTTGTCGAACGCGAGCTCCTGCGCATATGAATCTTGCTGTACGGAATAGGCCTCTGGCGCCGATTCACACCCGGGCACAGCTGCAGGTACAGCAGCGGGCACGACGTTTTGCACGGGCGCCTGGTTGGCAACCCCTTGCATTTGCATCTCCATGAGTCGTTGCTGCTGACGCAGCATGCGCTCAGCTTGTTGCTGCGGAGTCTCAAGAAACAGATCCATGCTGGCCTCCAAAATCGGAGCATTCGACGCTTACGACCAGCATCCCGCACCGCCATGACCGCGACAACGCAATCGCCGGCAATAGCCACAAAGTTTCTTTTGCTCAAAAGCTGTCGAAAAGCTCAACAACTCCCCTACCAGCACTTTCTCTGAGCTTTTTTCGCCAACAATCTTTTGGCCTTCCACCCTTACGCCAACTGACCAAAATCTAACCAATAGCTTGACGAAAATTGTGGAGACCGGGACCCCACAAAAACGTGCCGCCCCAAAAAGGGGCGGCACACAACCTTTTTTATCAGCTTTTCTGTATCGAGCACGCGACGACCCAACGCCGGAGCGCAAGGCGGGGAAATACCTTTGCCTCGCGCGACTCTGCGAAGCCGTGAGCGAGAGGGAAAGGTATTTCCCCGCCCTGCGCTCCGCAGCAGCCAGCGCCAAGCGCTAGTAGTTCACCACCTGCTCCTCAAAGTACGCCTTGGGGTGGTTGCACACCGGGCACACCTCAGGCGCCTCGGCACCCACATGCAGGTGCCCGCAGTTCAGGCACTTCCACACCTTTACGCCCTCACGCTCAAACACCTCGCCCGACTCGATACGCTCGACGAGCTTGTTGTAGCGCTCCTCGTGGGCCTTCTCGACGGCGGCGACACCACGGAACTTTGCGGCAATCTCGGCAAAGCCCTCTTCCTCGGCGGTCTTGGCAAACTCGTCGTACATCGTGGTCCACTCGTAGTTCTCACCCGCGGCGGCATCGCGCAGATTGTCCAGGGTATCGGGGACGGCGCCATCGTGCAGATACTTAAACCACAGTTTGGCGTGCTCGGACTCGTTGCCAGCCGTCTCGGCAAAGATGTTCGAGATCTGAACGTAGCCGTCCTTCTTTGCCTTGGAGGCATAGTAGCGATACTTGGTGTGTGCCTGGGACTCACCAGCAAAAGCGGTCTCGAGGTTCTTCTTGGTTTGGGAATTCTCAAAATCCATAGGTGTACTTCCCTTCAACGCATGCCGCCCGTAGGCTTCGAGCGGCCTCGTCTTTAGGATGCCCTCATGTCGGAAATCTAAACCTTACAATCCTGTTCTTCAGATTTGCACGGGCTAGATGCTCAGCCAGCGATCGCCCTCGGCTCGGCAAAAGCCCTCACGCTCCAGGTCGGCCAGAATGCCCGCGACAAGCTCGCGCTCGACCGGCCCGCGCCCAGCCGCCGCTTCCATATCGTTAACGCCCACCACGGCATCAGCAAGCGTAATCCCCGCCGGTTGGCCATCGCGCGCTGCCAGCAACATGCGCACGATATGCGCGCGCTTTTGGCGACGTGAGCCCTCAAACTTTGATTGACGGCTATAGCCCGCCGAGCGCCTGGACGGATTGGGCAACGTCTTTTTTAGATATGCGCCGTAATCCAGCAACGCGTAATACCACGCGCGCGGCGTGTCGGCATCATCGAGCGGCACGGCAAAGGGAGCGATCTCGTCGGTCGCCGCACCGGGGGCCGCCGGACAGGCCGCCTGAATCAGCGGCACCAGCTCGCGGTCGGGAACAGCCGGTACATCGGGAAAGAAGTGATGCAGAAAGACCGTGCGCACGTTGGTCTCCAGATACACGCCTGGAAGGTCAAACGCAAACGACCGGATACCTTGCGCCGTTGCCGGGCCAATACCAGGCAGAGCGACCAAGTCACGCGTCTCACGCGGAAACTCATCGTCCCAGTCCTCCACAACGCGCTGAGCGGCCTTGTGGAGCGCCAGAGCGCGTCGGTTGTAGCCCATGCCCTGCCAAGCGTCCAAAACATCGGAAGGCGCGGCTTGGGCAAGCGCCTGCACGGTCGGAAAGCGATCGAGCCACGCCGGCATACGCGTCTCCACGCGTGGCACCTGTGTTTGCTGCAACATGACCTCGGAAAGCCAAATGATGTACGGATCGCGCGTGCGGCGCCACGGAAGGTCGCGATAACGCAGGACCCCTTCCGAACGAATCATCGAACGAAAGGGGTCCTGAATCATATCTATGCTCCTTATGCGGCGCTATTCCTCCCGGCATGTATACGCACAGGTGGCGTACTCGGGAAACGCTTCGCGGTCGGCGAACTTGGGATCGACGGCCGGGAACTGGCGGTGAGCGACGATGTCGCCGAGCGAAACGGAATCGAGGTAGTCGCGCATCAATGCTTGAGCTCCGGCCCACAGGGGATGATAGCAGCACGTGCCCATGCGCGCACAGTCGCCATCGGGTGCGGTGCAATCATTCATAACCATAGGGCCCTGAACGGCCTCGACGACCTGACGAATGGTAACGTCGTCCGGACTGACCTTGAGACGCATGCCACCGTGGACGCCACGCAGGCTCTCCACAATACCGGCCTGGACCAAACCGTGCTGAATCGAGCGGGCAAACGAATACGGGACATTGACCTCTTCGGCAGCGGTGCGAACAGAAAGCAAACGCTCCGGATCCTCGGCAAGCATCGCCAACATACGAAGGGCGTAATCAGTCTTCCTCGATATGTCCATTTTTCCCCTTTCAAGGAATACGAACAGCTCGAACGAGCTCCGGGGCCGAGCTTGTGTCGAGACGCTAAATGACCGCAGGACATCCAAATGGTAAATCGGATATCCACTGAATGCCGCGCTTGGAGCGAAATGCATCAGATGCGGCCCACAGTGCAATTTAGTATAACCTAACCCCCTGCTTCGTTGAACAGGTGTTGCGCAACAAAGCTGTTGTTTAGACAGATATGCTTATTAGATTTTACTTGCGTTCCCGAAGGGGCGGGGATTCTGGGCGAAGATGCGCCAGGGCGATCGTTCTATCGAAACAAAGTGCATCAAACGCAAAAAGCCACGTCCGAAGACGTGGCTTTAATTGCGTTGGCGGGAAGTACGGGGCTCGAACCCGCGACCTCCGACGTGACAGGCCGGCGCTCTAACCAAACTGAGCTAACTCCCCAGGCAGACGTTCGCGTTTGTTTCCGCTCGCGTGCGCTGCGGGGATTAGTATACACAGAAGTCTGTCCGGCGCGCAACAACTTTTTTGAAAAAATTTTTGGGGCCATCCGGGAGGGTCTCCGGGGCTGGGGGCGGGGGTTAAGTTTGCTGCTCTACAGTCCTGCGCAAGACGGAAAGCACATTAAGTGCTTTCCTTTGCGTGCGGAACTCGCGACAAACTTAACCCCCGCCCCCAGCCCCGGAGACCCTCCCTGCCGTCACATTATTCAACCAGTTTTGCGGGCGTGCGCCGCTGCGCGGCTAGCCCGCGTGCTTCCCGGCGGGGTTGGTCTGATTGTTCTGGTTGGACTTCTGACTTTGGCTCAAAGAAAAACGGGAGATGCGTTGTGCATCCCCCGTTTTTGTTGCGGTTAGTCCAAGTCAATAAACTTAGTGGTCAGTATCTTGCCGTCTTTGACGAGCATTCTGGCCATGGTGGGGCCTCGGGTGCCTCTGGGATAGCTGGCGCTGCCCGGGTTGAGGACTAGGCAGCGGCCCACTTGGGCTTCTTTGGTTACGTGGGTGTGGCCGTTGATGGCTACGTCTACGGATCCCACCGGAAGGTCTTCGCGGTAGTGGGCTACGGCGAATTTGAGGCCTTCGTAGGTAAAGAGCGCAAGACGGTCTACATCGGGGCCGTAGTCGCGGTAGTAATCGTTGTTGCCCAATACGGCCCGCACGGGGGCGATGGTGCATAGGTGCTCGTAGTCCATCTCTGACGTAAGGTCGCCGGCGTGGATGATCAGGTCTGCGCCCTCAAGCTCATCCAAGAGCGCAGGCGATAAATAGCCGTGGGTGTCCGAGATGATGTCGATGCGCTTGGCGCTTGCGCTGTTCATGGGATCCCTTCCGCAAAAAACGATTCGGCAGATACATACAAAAAAGGCCCCACGGCCCCGCAGACGATGGGTCTACAGGGCTGCGGGGCCAGTGTGCTAGAGGCTCAGGGCCTTCTTGAGCGGCACGACGCGGCGGCGCGAAACCGGCACGCGTTCGTCGACGCCCGTAATGCCCAGCTGGATGGCGCCCGAGGGCACCGTCTCAACGTCCGTGACGCACGCCAAGTTGACGATATAGCGGCGGTGAACACGGAAGAAGCCAAAATCGCAGAGCTTGGCCTCAAACTGCGCCAGCGAGGTCGTCGACAAAAAGCGATCATCGACGGTATAGATGCAGGAGTAATCGTCCTTGGCCATGATAAAGCGAATGTCGTCCACGGGAATGAGCACCTTGCGGCCGCCCTTTTCCACCGGGATACGCTCGATGGTCACCTTGCTGTCCGTAACCGGCTTGGCGCGTTGCATGACCTTCTCGATCGCGCGATCCAAGCGAGCTTCCTCGACCGGCTTCATCAGATAATCGACGGCATCCACGTCGAATGCCTCGACCGCATGGTCGCTATACGCAGTCACAAACACGATCGCCGGCGGATTTTTGAGCTTATGCAGCGCCTCGGCAAGTTGCAGGCCCGAGGCACCGGGCATCGAGATATCGAGAAACACGACATCCACGCGACTTTCCATAAGCATCTCGATGGCGGAGCGGACGCTCGACGCCTCCGTGATCGTGCCGATCTTGCCCGTTTGCTCGAGCAGGAAGCGAAGCTCCGAGCGAGCCGGCGCCTCATCATCCACAATCATCGCACGCAGCATAGGGATAAAACCTTTCGTCAACTAACTACGCCGGGCATCCGTCGCATGACGTTGAGCCCGTAGCCTTTTATTTTACTCTTGAATGTCAAAGATGCTCTCTGACAAATCAAGATGAAGGAGCACTTTGGTGCCCTTGCCCGGCGCCGATTCGACACGCGTATAGGAGTGCGGCCCATAAAAGCGATGGATGCGCTCCGAAATATTGTGCATGGCCACACCGGCGCCGCCACCCTGGGGAGAGCTGGCGTCGGGACGGGCAGAGCGCTCGTCAAACAGTCTGGCGGCGGTACCCTCATCCATGCCCACGCCATTATCGGCCACGGCAATCAAGATTGCATCCTCGCCGTCTTGGTGAACGGTCACGTCGATCCTCAGGGCGTCGTCATCGCCCATACCATGACGTACGGCGTTCTCGACAATCGGCTGGATCACGAACGCCGGCACCAGCGTATCTTCCACGTCCTCGGACACATCGAACGTCGCAAGCACGCGGTCCTCGCCAAAGCGGGCCTTCTCAAAGGTAAGGTAGCGCTTGGTCTGTGCGACCTCGCGCGAGACCGGAATAAGCGATCCCGAGTTGTCGAGTGTAGCACGATAGAACGATGAGAACTCACGAAGCAGTTCGCGGGCCCGCAGCGGGTCGGTGCGCGTAAACGATGCAATGGTGTTCAGCGTGTTGAACAGGAAGTGCGGGTTAATCTGCGCCTGCAGCGCACGCACCTCGGCGCGCGCCGTGAGTTCCTTTTGCACCTCGAGCTCGTGGATGGCGAGCTGCGTGGACAAGATCTCGGCAAAGCCCGAGGCAAGCGCATACTGGGTACGGTCGACGGCGCGCGGGGTCTTGTAGTAGAACTTGAGCGTGCCGACGGTACGATCGCCCACCTTGATGGGGGCGATAATGCCGGCGGGAACTTGGTTGTGCGAGCCGTCCGAGCCCACGACATCCACCATACGGTTGAACGACTGCACGATGCCATGTTCGATAACGTAGCGTGTGGCAAGCGTGTGGATGGGAGTATCGGGCAGCAGTTTTTCCTCAAACTCGCCCGCGCAGGCAAGCACGTTGTCCTCGTCGGTGATGGCCACCGTCATGGCGCGCGTCTCGGGCAAAATGCGCCGGCACACCAAACGCGCCGACTCCTGCGTCAGACCGCCCTTAATGTCCTCGAGCATGGCCGAGGCCACCGAGAGCGTCTCCTCGGTGTACTGGGAGCGCACCGAATCGGGATTGAGCGTCAAAAAGATAAAGATGCACAGAAAGATGCACAGCAGCGCGCAGGCAATCACCGTGGCGATCGGCTCGATACCGGTCACCAAGGCAAAAATAAAGTACACCAGCACGCAAATGGCGCATGCAACGGCAATGATGCGAAAGATTGATATTGAACTATCGCGCTGGGCGCGGCGGTCGATCATTCGGCCCCCTCCAGGATACTGATCAGTTGTGCGTCACGCCAAAGCCCGTCCATGATCTTGGGCCAAAAGCTCTGGAAACGCAGGTAGCTTGCAGCGTTTTGGCGCGCATAGGCCTTTGCCTCGCCGATACCATGGCGCCAAATGCGCAGGTAGCCCTCATGCTCGCGGGTAAACACGCTGCGGACCATAGCGGTCTTGTGCACGCGGTCGTCGAGCTCGCGCGAAATCCACGGGCCCGGGTAGGGCATGAGTGATGCCGCCGTAACGGGAATGAGCTCCTTTTGATGCGCGGCGAACGTCAACTTGGCCCGTTCGTAGTACCAACGGTATACATCCTGCATAAAGCGCGGTGAGCGCTTTTCGGACTCCGGAGGCAGATGGCGCACGGTCCACTCGTTATCGAACCACACGTCGTAGCCAAACATACGCATGTTAAAGAGGTAATCCAAGTCCTCGCCGCGGGTGATAAACGGGTCAAAGGCCACACGCGTAAAGGCGCGGGCGTGCAGGGCCATCAGGCCGCCGCACACGTAGTTGGAGCGCGAGATGCGGGTGCCCGAGAGCGCCTTTTTCATCCAACGGTTGAACTCGATGCGCTTGGTCCACCAACGATGGCAGATGCCCGCCTTGTCCGTGGGAGCAAGCGGCGATCCGTCGCGATCGTAGAAATAGCCGCTCTTGACCAAGATCGGCAAGCCCTGACGCGTCTGCTGCCCCAACGCATAGGTCGCGCGCTTCATAAAGTCGGCGTCGATGACAGTCTCATCGTCATCCAAAAAGATAACCGCGTCATGCCCCAGCACAGCGGCACAGGCTAGCCCCATGTTGCGGATGGCACCGTAGCCTCGCAGGCTCACGCACTCGCCCGAACCCTTGGGCGCGATCTGAGCAACCCGGTCTGCGATGCGCGAGGCCTGGGTGTTGGTGACAACGGTGACCTTGAGCGTGGGATGCGCGTCGACAATCTCGTGCACGCGCAGCGACACATCGGCTGTGGCAGAAACAGGACAGACCACCAAAAGGATGATGCGCGGGATGTCGCACACCTGCTCAAGCGAGGCCAGGCAGCGGTCGAGTTCGGGATTGTCGGCGTTGAGTCGCGTCGAATGGTCATAGGTGCCAGGGGCGTTTGCGCAAGCGTCATCGCCCGCCCAATACGTTGGAATCACGACCGTGGCGTTCATGCCTTACCCTCCCTGCAACACAAAAACGGGACGCCGCCAAACACAGGCGACGCCCCGCGACCTAGCTGATTCCATCATACCCACTTGGGCAAATCATTGCTCGCAAGTCGCAATGTTTATTGCGGATAACCCCAAAAGAGTACCGTGGACAGGCACAATAGCCGCTCGCTCCTATGCGGCATGCTCTGCCGCCCGAGTCATGCGGGACAGGCGGACCAGTAGCATAAAGCCAACGACCAGCAGCACGCCAATGGAAAGGACGCCCAGCGACGGGTTGCCGGTCAGCGAGGTGACGACCGACACCAGGAAGGTGCCCATAACGCTTGCATAACGACCAAAGATGTCAAAGAAGCCGTAGTACTCGTTGGACTTTTCCTTGGGGATAATGCGGCCAAAGTAGCTACGGCTGAGCGCCTGCACACCGCCCTGGAACAGGCCGACCATAATGGCAAGCACCCAGAATTCAAAGGCGGTCTTTAGGAAGAACGCGGCGAACAGCACAATCCCCATGTAGGCGGCGACCGCCACCAGGATCATGTTGAGCGTGCCCACGCGTCCGGCGAGCTTGCCGTAGATGATGGCGGACGGAAAGGCCACGAACTGCGTAACGAGCAGCGCCAGCACCAGCTGCGTCGAATCGATGCCCAAGGCCGATCCGTAACTGGTGGCCATGGAAATGACCGTGTGCACACCGTCGATATAGAAGAAGAACGCGATCATGTAGACCAGCACGGTCTTATTGTGGGCAATCTCGCGCATGGTGTGTCCGACCTCGGAGAACACACCGCCCACGATGTGGCCGATGGTGTCCTCGGGACCGCGCTCGCGACCGTACTTTTGCTTATAGGTGCGAATGAGCGGCAGGGTAAAGATGAGCCACCAGGCACCAGTGATGATAAACGACAGACGCGTTGCCAGCATGGTGGGGATGCCAAGAGCGGGGCCACCCATGATGAGCGCCAGGCAGATGACGAACGGCACGGTGGAACCGATGTAGCCCCAGGCATAACCCGAGCTGGACACGGCGTCCATGCGCTCGTCGGTGGTAATGTCAGGCAGCATGGCGTCGTAGAACGTCATAGAAGAGTTAAGGCCGATGGTGCACAGCACGTACACGGTCAAAAATGCCATGGCGGACATTGGGATAGCCTGCGCCAGGCAAAGCACCAGGCCCGTGAGGAAGAAGCCCAAGAAGAACTTGATCTTGTTGCCGGCGTAGTCGGCAAGTGCGCCCAGAATGGGCATGAGCATGGCGATGACCAGCGAGGCGATCGTCTGCGCATTGCCCCAAGCGACCACCAGGTCGGCCGAGGAAGCGCCGGTATTGATGGCGTTAAAGTAAATGGGCACCACCGAGGTATTGAGCAGCACGAGGGCCGAATTGCCCACATCGTACATAACCCAGTTACGCTCGAGCTTGGTGTATTTCATGGACAGGGACCCTTCGTATTTGCCCGATATGCAGTTAGTTCATCGTACCCCAATTGTCCAGAAGCACCGGTAAGGATTCGGCAAAGGGGCACGCATGAGCCCTATTCCTCGCGGTCGAACTCCTCATCGGCATTGAGCACGCGACCGCTGTAATTGACATGGTTGGTCACGGCTTCCATATCGCCGGTCTCGATAAAGCGGGCAACCGTGCACTCGTAATCGAGCAGCGCGCGGTCAAAGACCTCGGGGAAGCTCTCGGTCGAGACTTCATCGGTAAAGGGGTTCTTCCATGCCAAGTGGCCCAGGTTGCCGGTACGCTCGGTCAGCTCGGTCGTCACGCGGTGCGCAAGGCCGTCGAGCAGCGAGTAGTCGTGCACCAAGCCCTCAACCAGCGAGATCGCGCGCGTCTTTGCGGAGCCGGCCGGCTCAATCGCGCGGTAAAGTCGCTGCATATTGGCAACGGCAGCACCGTACTCCCCCGCCGGAATGTCAATGCCGTACACGCGTCCGGCAACATAGCTCATCAGCACGCCGGCCACGCGATTGATGCGATCGGTGGTGACGATCTCGCCCGCCGGCGGGTAATCGTCGACCGTAGCGCCATCGCGTTTAAGCTGCAGCATCAGTACATCCAGGTCGCTCTCGATCACGGCATGGACCTGACTGCTCGAATCCTCAAGCTCTGAATCGGACTCCACGATGCCAAACTGCTGCTCATAGACAAAGGGGTGAGCGTTGCGGTCGAGCACGTAATGAGACAGCAGGCCCAGCGCAAAGGCACGACCCAAGCTGGCATCGCGCGGCAGCAGATGCGACACGCCGTCGCGCAGGCACGCGAACTGGCGAGACATGCGCGACCGATGCATGACCTGCGCCAGCAGCGTGCAGTCGGAAACACGCGGTGTCAGAATGTGAAAGAAAAACGGGTCGGGGCCTTGGTTGCCCAAGATAAAGGCAATGCGCTCTTCATCGGACGTGATGACGCACTGCGGAAGACGGTCGATGCTTTCCTCGCCAAACAGATGATGGGTGATAAGCGCGGGCATAATGATCCTTTCGATTTCATTCGATGCCACCCATTATGCCCACCGCGCGCCCATGCCAAACCTGCGATGGTAAACGACAGCACGCAAGCCTCTTACGCAAGCCCCAGGTGCGACTTGACCTCGGCGGCACGACGACGGGACACCGGTACCGTCGAGTTCACGCGGTCGAGCCTGAGCTCCATCAACCCCGTGGAGCCAATCTCAACATTGTGCACGTCTTCCAAATTGACCAGGTAGCTGCGATGAACGCGAATAAAGCCCTCGGAGTCCAAGCGACGCTCGAGCGAAGAGATCGACTCATTGATCAGGTACGTTCCCTCGGCGCAGATGGCGTTGCAAAAATCGGCGCGCGCCTCAAAGTAGCAAACGTCTGCGGCGGGAATGAACACCTTTTTGCCCCCGCGGTCCACCGTCAGACGCAAAGGCTGGCGCGGAGCGTGGATAACACGACGGACGCCCAAGGCCGCCTCGATCTTGTCGAGTGCCTTTGACAGGCGTGCGTCCTCAACCGGCTTGACGACATAATCGACGGCATCGAGGTTATAGGCATCAGCCGCATACTCGGCAAATGCCGTCACAAACACCACGACCGGCGGCGTCTTTAGGTTCTGCAGCGTCTCGGCAAGCTCAATTCCCGAGCGACCGGGCATGGTAATGTCTAAAAACAACACGTCGGGCCTGTTCGACAGAATCGACTCCACGGCTTCGGTGACATTGCCCGCCTCGGCAATATGACCCACACGCGTATCCTTTTCCAATAGATAGCGTAGCTCAGCCCTAATTGGGGGCTCGTCATCAACCACCAAGATGTTCCAGCCTTCGGACATATGTGCTTCCCCTCTTTTTCTCTCAATCCAACCGCGTGCTACGCCGTCAACGGCGCGGGCTCATGCGGCTCGCCGTTCAGCTCGACGATGACCTGCGTTCCCACGCCCTCTTGGGACTTCACGCGCATGCCGGAATCTTCTCCGTAAAAGAAATGGATGCGCTGAAGCACGTTGAAGAGCGCCAGGCCGCAACCTCGCTTGACGGAGCCGTCGGCGGTAATGCTCTCGGGCTCCTCTCGGCGATGTTGCTCAAACAGATGCGCGCAGACCTCTTCGCTCATACCGATGCCGTCGTCCTCGACGATGATCTCCAAACCGTCATCGGTCTCGAAAGCCCTAACATGAATAGAAAGCGGCTCGGTCTCGCGCTGCGCGTGCTTGATGCAGTTTTCGAGCAACGGCTGCAAGATAAACGGCGGCACCATGCAATCGCGCACCTCAAAGTCGATATCGACCGAGACGCGCAGACGGCCGTCGCCATAACGAGCCTGCATAAGATTGATATAGCGAGTGCCCTGTTCCACCTCGTGCTCGAGCGTTGTGAGGGTATCGGAATCAGAAAGCGTCTGACGGTAGTAATTGGAAAAGTCGATGAGCAGCGACCTGGCCTTGTCCGGCTCGGTACGTACGAGCGACACAATGGTGCTGATGGTGTTAAACAGAAAATGAGGATCGACCTGCGATTGCAAGGCGCGCAGCTCCACGCGGGCCGTAAGCTCGTCCTGGCGCTCGAGCTCAAAGCTCGCAAGCTGCGTGGAAATGAGGTCGGCAAAGCCCGAGGCAAGCGCCGTCTGGCGCATATCGATGCTGCTCAGACGGGGATAATACAGCTCGAGCGTGCCCACGCAATGCCCGCGCACGGTAAGCGGCGCGACAATACCGGCGCGCAGGCGCGGAAAGTAGCCACCTGTCTCGGTCGAGGCATCGCGCGAGAAAACGCTTTGCTCACCGCTGTTGATCACATTGAGCGTGGTCCGCAGCACCACCGGGGTGCCCGCGGGGCATTTTGCCGAGTCCTCGCCCCAGCTTGCCAACACCTGCTTGCCGTCGGTAAAGCAGATGGCAGAGGCGATGGTTTCGGACAGGATGATCTTAGAGGCGCCCAGGGCAGCTTCGGGCGTAAGGCCGCGCGACGTGTAGGCGAATATTTTCGACGCGATGGCGAGCGTGCGGTCGGTAGCGCTCGATGTGAGGTCGTCGGGAACGACAAAGACGTACGAGAAGAAGAAGCACAGCATGACCAAGCCGGCAATGACGACAACGGCCGGAACAGGATTGGGATTATCGGTTAGATCCCAGATGAGCAGCAGGATAAGCAGCGGAACGACAATACCGAGCAAGATGGCTTGAACCACATGCTGAGCGGTACGAAAGACCTTGGTAGAGTTGTAGCTCTTGCCCAGAATCAGCCTATTGAGATCCACCGTCATCTCCTTCTTACTGACGCACCCCATAGCAATAAAGAGGGCCGCAAGCGACCCTCTCCATTGCATTATGCAATCAAATACTGTGTTTTACATCAAGCCATCGATGAACGGTAGCTTAGGCGCTGTACTTGTTTGCCTCGCCGAAGGTGCCGGCCTCGACAATCCAGCCGTCCTTCATGATGACGTCCATGTTGTCGGTGTTGAGCACGTGAATGTCAGCGGCGACGTCACCGTTGACGACCAGCAGGTCGGCGCACTTGCCGGCCTCGATGGAACCGGTCTCGTCCTCGATGTGGCACATCTTGGCACCGTTGAGGGTGGCGCAGGTGATGGTCTCGACCGGGGTGAAGCCGATCTTGTCGACAAACTCGTACATCTCCTCGATGGAGCAGGTGCCGTACGGGGTGACGAAGGAGAAGGAGTCGGAGCCGATCGTCATGACGACGCCGCGCCTCTTGGCCTCGCGCAGGCAGTCGTAGTTGCGCTGCAGCTCCTTCTCGACCAGGGTGCCCTCGTACTTGTCGTGCAGCTCGGGGACGTAGACGGGCGGATAGGTGGCGTACCAGGTGGGCAGGAAGGCGATCGTCGGAGTGAAGAAGGTGCCCTGCTCGGCCATGAGGTCCATGGTGCGCTCATCGATATCGAAGCCGTGAATCAGCTGCTCGCAGCCAAAGCGAACGGAATCGTAGGCAGCGGCGTGGTTGTTGTAGCAGTGGCTCCACACGGGGATGCCGACCATCTTTGCCTCTTCGACCACGGCCTGGATCTCCTCGGAGCAGTAGTGCTGGTCGCGACCGGAGTCCCAGCGCCAGATGCCGCCACCGGTAGCCCAGATCTTGATGGCATCGGGGTTCTCGCGCAGGCGACGACGGACGGCCTTGCGCAGATCCCAAGGACCGTCGACCTGATCGCCCCAGGGGTGCGATTCCTTGTTGAGCTCCTGGCTGCAGTGGTGGGAGTCGCCGTGGCCGGCAACGCGGCAGAAGCCAAGGCCGGTGGCCAGAACGCGCGGGCCCTTGAAGACGCCCTTGTCGATGCAGTCACGGATCTGGATACCAAAGCGGCCGATCTCGCAGACGGTGGTGAGGCCGTGGGTGAGGCAGTCGTAGGCCTGCTTGACGGCGACGGCCTGCTTCTCGAGGAGCGGCTGCATGACCCAGTCGGTGTCATCGTCGGTCAAGTTGCCCGAGAAGTGCAGGTGGGTGTCGATCAGGCCGGGAAGGACGGTCTTGCCGGCGGCATCGATAACCTCAACGCCCTCAGGAAGGTCCTGCATAGTGCCGGCGTACTCGATCTTGCCGTTGTCGTCGACGAGAACGAGGGAGTTCTCGACCGGCTCGGCACCGGTACCGTCGATGAGCTTGCCGCCAACGATTGCATACTTAGTGGACATGGTTCCTCCTTATGGATCCATATAGTGGGCGAGGCCGTGTTGGGTTAAGGCCTCACAAAGCTACCCAAGTGGTGCCGGGTTCGGTGCGCGGGAGAGAGGATTCCGCGCACCCGATCCGCCCCGGCCAGGCGTTACTTTTTGCGGGAATTGGTGAAAGCCATGAGGGCCAGGCCAACAGCCAACCAGCCGATCACGATGCTCCACTCCACCATGTTGAGGGAGGCGGGAGAGAACGGGATCACGAGCAGGCCAATGATGGTGCCGCAGGCAACGATAGCGAGGCTGATGCCAAACTTGCCGCCGGGCACCTCGTAGGGACGAGGCAGGTCGGGCTCGGTGAAGCGCATGCGCAGGCAAGCGAGGGCGACCATGCCGCAGGAGAAGATGAAGGCGAGAGCCGACACGTTGGTCAGAGGGATGAGCATGTTCTTGCCCAGGAACGGACCGACGACGGTGATGACGCCCAGAACGACGCAGGCGAGCTTGGGAGCGCCGGACTTGGGATCGACCTCGGCGAACTTCTCGGGCAGCTGGCCCTTTCGGCCCATGGCGAGCATGATGCGGCTCGTGGCGCCGTAGAAGGAGTTCATCGGGCCCATGGGTCCAAGCGTGGCGATGACGAGCATGGCCAGGTACAGGAGCATGTTGATGCCCTTGAGGCAGGCAAGCGCGGGAACCGGGCTCTTAACAAACTCATGCCAGTCGAGGATGGTGCCGAACGAGTAGATGCAGACCATGTAGAAGCCGCCTGCGGCCAGCAGGGCCAGGGAGATGATCTTGCCGAACTTGTTCCAGTTGAGGCCCTCGGCCGCTTCCTCAGCCTGCTGAGGAATGGTGTCGAAACCGGCGTAGAAGAACGGGGTCAGAACCAGGACCGAAACGATGCCTGCGAACAGGCTGGTGCCCTCGGTAGCAGGCTTGCCGCCGCCAGCACCGGTGACCTGGGAGAACACGGGCATGGCGTTGTCCGGCGAGCCGGTGAACAGCGAGACGCCCATGGCGAGCAGCATGCCGCAGAGCAGGGCCTTGGTCAGGAAGGCTTGCAGCTTGGCGGCCGAGCTGGCACCGCGGAAGTTGAGGAAGATGACGTAGGTCGCAAAGCCGAGCGCGATTAGCGTCGGGAACAGGTAAACGTCGGCGCCCAGGATGGTGTAGAGCTTGACGGCGCGCAGCCACTCAAGGCCGGGCAGGCTGCCGAACATCTCGGACACGAGGGTCGAGATGGCGATGGCCTCCCACGGGCACAGGATGCCGTTGCCCAGGGCCAGGAGCCAGCCGGTGATGTAGCTCATCGTACGGCCAAAGCTACGATCGACATACTCGACGATGCCGCCCGAGATGGGGATAGCAGCCGTGAGCTCACCGAAAACAGCTCCGACGGGCACGAGGAAGATTGCACCCAAGAGGAATGCGATCATAGCGGGAACGGGACCGCCGCCCACGACCATCCAGTCGCCGACCTGCAGAACCCAACCGGTACCGATGATGGCACCGAAACCGATGGTGAAGAAGTTCCAGAGCGAAAGCGTTTTCTTCATGCCGCCGTTGTCCTCGACTGCAACTTCTGCGTTCTTGTCCGCCATTGTTCCCCTCCTTTCCTTTTTGACGCCCCCTGGCGTCACCCCTTGCGCGGTCCGTTTTGCCGCGCGCTTTTATTCCATGGCTTTAAGATACGGCCTTGGCGCAGCAGCGCCGCTCGCAGCTCGACCGAAGGCAGAACTGCAAAACGAGCGGCACCGTTTTTGGGACGAACGGCGGGAGACGTCATTCGTCCTGGACGCTTTCATCTTGTCTGCTTTTGAATACCTGTTGCCGTGACGCTTGGCGCGCGGCGCGGCAACGTTCATACCATTTGTCAGGCTTTTGGCGCACATACCCATGTGTCGTGCATCTTTTTATGTAGGATAGACAAGTTACACACGAGGCAAGGTGATTCGAATGGCATACGGATACAATGACGGCGACCAACGGCCACAAAGCGTGCGCCTTGCCGGCCGCACCACGCCAACGCCCAGAAGCACCTCCGACAACGGCAACCAGCAGCGCCCCCAAGAGCAGCCCGGGGCTTCTTCTCGGCAACAAAGCCGTACCGCGCAGCAGTCAGACCGCGTGAGCACGAGCACACGCCAACGCCAGACCGACACATCGCAGCCGCGCCGCTACGATTGCCGTACGACCGACCACTACGTTAAGCGCTCCTTTTCGCCACCTCAACGCAATCGCGGCAATTCCGCCCCTCGCCCCGCGTCGCACACCACAAGCCACGCACTTCCAGCCCGCCGTCTACGCCTTGCGCTTTGCTCCATTGCCGCCTGCCTCGTCTTTGTGTTTTTGGGATCCTGTATCTCGCACGGATCAGCCGGTCTTGAGCCCACTGCCGAGGACAAGCTGCTTAAAGCTCCCGTCGCGCCCGGTTACTCCTTTGCGTTCTCGACCCCACGCTCGCAATGGCAGGCCGGCACCATGCCCCACATCTACCAAATTGACCCCGCATGGTCGGAGCTGCCCTATGCCGGTGGCACTATTCGCGAAAACGCTTGCGGCCCCACTTGCCTCACCATGGTCTATATCTTTAAGACCGGCCACACCGATAAGACGCCGGTCGATATATGCGCACTGGCCGAAGCCGGCAACTACGCCCCCACTGGTGCCACCGAGTGGTCGTTTATGACAGGCGGTGCGTGGCAGCTGGGGCTCAACGGAACACAGCTCTATAACAATCGCGAATCGATTACCCAAGCACTTCGCTCGGGTGCGCCCGTCATCGCCGCAGTGCGCCCCGGCACGTTTACCAACGTAGGCCACTATATCGTGCTCTACGGCATCGACGATGCCAACCAGATTGGCGTCTACGACCCCAACTCGGCCAGCCGCAGCGCCCGCCGCTGGGGCGTGGTGGAGGTCCTCAACGAAATCGAAGCCATGTGGGCCTACTACTAGTCATTGGGGACAGACTTAAATGAGTGGTCATTGGGGACGCTCTTGTTTGACTAGTCATTTAAGAACGTCCCTAATGACTAGCTGAATAGCAAAAGCCCCGCAGTCGGAGCGGACTGCGGGGCTCATGAAGAGAGGCTAGTTTGTAGGCGCTTTGCCTGGCGCCCACGAGAGAGGCAACAGAGTAGAGACTACTCGTGGATGCGGGTACCGGAGAGGCCGGCCATGGTCTCGGCAGCCTTGTCCAGAGCGCCGATGATGCAGGTGCGGCCCTTGCGGGAACGGGCGAACTTGATGGCAGCGCGGACCTTGGGCTCCATGGAACCCTTGCCAAACTGACCCTCGTCGGCCAGGCGCTCGGCCTCGTCGGCGGTGAGGTCCTCGAGCTCCTCCTGGTTGGGCTTGCCAAAGTTAATGGCGACATGCTCAACGGCGGTCAGCAGGAACAGAACGTCGGCGTCGCAGTCCTCGGCCAGCAGCTCGCCGCCCAGGTCCTTGTCGATGACGGCGGGAACGCCCTTGTAGCAGCCCTTGTTCTCGTAGTCGCGGACGACGGGGATGCCGCCGCCACCGCAGGCGATGACGATGAACTCGTTGTCGAGCAGGTTGAGGATGGAGTCAGCCTCGACGATCTTCTTGGGATCGGGGGAAGCGACGACGCGACGCCAGCCGCGGCCGGAATCCTCGACGAAGACCTTGGAGGGATCCTCGGCCATGAACTCCTTGGCCTGCTCCTCGGTGTAGAAGGGGCCGATCGGCTTGGTCGGGTTCTTGAACGCGGGATCATCCGGATCGCACTCGATCTGGGTGACGACGGTGGCGGCGTGCCAACGCTTATAGCGCTTGTGCATCTCGCGGCCGATGCCCTGCTGCAGGTGATAACCAATGTAGCCCTGGGACATGGCGCCGCACTCGGGCAGCGGCATCTCGGGGGTACCGATGGCATCGTGGGCAGCGGCGAAGGCGTTCTGGATCATGCCGACCTGCGGGCCGTTGCCGTGGGTGATGATGATCTCGTTACCCTGTTCGATAAGACCAAGGAGAGCGTGGGCGGTGTTGCTCACGGCCTCGATCTGCTCGACGGGGTTGTTGCCGAGGGCGTTGCCGCCAAGGGCGACGACAATACGATCGGGCTTGCCAAGAGGCTTAGACATTGCTGGAATCCTTTCTGTAAAAGGCCTACAACCCATTAATAACCCGCGTCCGTGCGTTACGCGAGTTTATTAAGGTTTATATTCTCTTTATCGCTCATTTTATTCATTTTGAAAATAGCGGAACGGTGAACGGTCGTTTTTATCCGCTCAGCGTAAAGAACCCCAGCTCACGCATATCTACGCCATTTACGTGCAACTTTATTTAAATGCAGCGAGGATTATGTCGGATTATGCAAACTACATCTCTGCTAAACACAAAACGGACAGCGCAATATCTTACTCGCACTATACGAGATTCTATGCACTTATAAGTTGAGTATGCACCCCTGCAAAAACATGGGGCTTTTCATCCAACATAAGGGATAGCCGATCGCGCTTCACCCCGCGGCAAGCGACTGCGAGTTCGCAGTATGGAACTTTACCGTCGGCTTCTGCATGAACGCTACCGACGCCCTTTCGCTCCTGCGCGCCCAAGCAGCCGAGAACGCTAACGGCGCCACTGTCAACCTGGCCACCCTCAACAACGGCGCCGCCAGCCTTTTCGCAAAGTACCGTGCTGGCTCGCTGGCTTTGAGGCCTAAGTGAGCTTTGCTATTTGCCAATTTTTGTATGATTTGGGTCAAATCTATTTGTCAATTTTTGTATGATTAGGGGCAAATCTATTTGCCAATTTTTGTCAATGAGGTGTTTTAATGCTACGCCGCAAAGTCACTGATAGGCTTTTGAGCTGGAAGAATAACTCCCATAAGGCCCTGCTTGTTACCGGTGCGCGTCAGATTGGCAAGAGCTATGCGATTCGCGCGTTTGGAAAGAGCAACTACGCTTCGTATTATGAGGTCAATCTGCTACTTGATGCCGAGGCAAGAGACGTACTTGTTGGCGCTAAGAACTCCATTGACTTCATCAACCGTGTGGCCCTTCTTGCGGATGCACCGCTTGTTGAGGGAGATACGCTTATCTTTGTCGATGAGATTCAGGAGTATCCGCAGATCGTTACACTTATGAAGGCGCTGGTCGAGGACGGACGCTTTAGCTATGTCTTCTCGGGGTCTATGCTTGGGACTGAGTTTAAGGGGATCTCTTCTTTCCCGGTGGGGTATGTCGAGCACATTGTTATGCGGCCAATGGATTTTGAAGAGTTTTGTTGGGCAAACAGCATCAGCGAGAATGTGCTTGCAGACATCCGCAGCTGCCTTGTCGAGAGGCGTCCCGTCGAAAATTTTATTCATGAGGCGATGCTCAAAAACTTTAGAGCTTATATCGTTTGCGGCGGCATGCCGGAGGTCGTTCAGAACTATATCGATTCGGGCTATTCGCTCGTGAGAACGCGTGAGCTTCAAATTCAGCTAGTCGATCAGTACAAAAGCGATATCTCTAAATATGCATCGACTCGAGCGTTTAACGTTCGCTCCATTTTCGAGCAAATTCCCGTTCAGCTTGAGGCGGAGTCCCATCGCTTTATCGTCTCGTCTCTAGGCGAGGGAGCTCGTCTTCAAAAATACGAGCAGGATTTCCTATGGCTGGTGAACGCAGGCGTTGGATTGATGGTCCCCCAGGTGACGGAGGCACGAAGTCCTCTCAAGAGGACGGAGAAAACGACGGCCTTTAAACTATACGAGTCCGATACAGGTATGCTCGCATCGCGGTATCCCGGCAGCACGGCACGCGCCGTCTACCTTGACATGAAAACCCCCAACCTCGGCGGCCTCTATGAGAACGTGGTCGCACAGGAACTCGTTGCCCTCGGAGCAGATACGTGGTACCACCAAACGCGTGAGGTCGGTGAAGTCGACTTTGTAATCGAAGGTGCCCGCGGGCATGTTGTCCCAATCGAAGTCAAATCGGGCAAGAAAGTTCGAGCACATGCAGCCCTCGACCGTTTGATGAGTGTGGGCGAGTACAAAATTCCCGAGGCCGTTGTGCTGAGCCACGAAAACCTTTGTAAAGAGGGCAAGATCCTTTACGTTCCAATCTATATGACATTCTGTCTCGATGAGTTTATGGAAAAGGACGACCCCAACAACGATTTCTCGTTTGCACCCATATCCCTCTAGGCCATCTGGGTCCGCAACCAAATCCCCCTCTATGCCCAAAGCCGCGAAACAGCGACCGGGACAAGGCGCCCCACCAACCACGTCCTTCATCAGCCCACACAATCCGAGGACGTAGTCGTAGCAGGATCTGAGGGCTGACCTTCGCGGACACTCCGCAGGACGAAAGAACCCCCGCCGCACGTAGTGCGCAGCGGGGGTTCTTTCATGTCCGAGGACGTCCGCGAAGGTCAGCCCTCAGATCCTGCAGTGGGAGACCTAAGCCTCGTTGTACACCGTCTTGAGCTTCAGCAGGTGCTGATAGCGATCCATAGCGGCCTGCTCGTTCTCCTTGAAGAGCTCCTCGGCGCGCTCGGGGAAGGAACGCGTCAGCGAAGCGTAACGGGCCTCGTTCATCAGGAACTCCTGATAACCGCCCGCGGGCTCCTTGGAATCGAGCGAGAACTTCTTGCCGGCAGCAGCCTCGGGGTTGAAGCGGAAGAGGTTCCAGTAACCGCACTCGACAGCCTTCTTCATCTCGGCCTGGCAGTTCTGCATGCCGCCCTTCTTGATGGAGTGCATCTCGCAGGGGCTGTAGCCGATGATGAGGGACGGGCCGTCGTAGGCCTCGGCCTCGTGGATGGCCTTGAGGGTCTGAGCCGGGTTGGCGCCCATGGCGACCTGCGCCACGTAGACGTAGCCGTAGCTCATGGCAATCTCGGCCAGAGACTTCTTCTTGGTCACCTTGCCGGCAGCGGCGAACTGAGCGACCTGGCCCAGGTTCGAGGCCTTGGAGGCCTGACCGCCGGTGTTGGAGTAAACCTCGGTGTCAAAGACAAAGACGTTGACGTTGTGGCCGGAAGCCAGGACGTGGTCCAGGCCACCGAAGCCGATGTCGTAGGCCCAGCCGTCGCCGCCGAAGATCCAGAAGGACTTCTTGGTGAGGTAAGCCTTGTCGGCGAGGATTGCCTTGGAAGCCTCGCAGCCGCACTTCTCGAGCTCGGCAACGTAGGCAGCGGCAGCGGTCTTGGAGGCCTCGGCGTCGTTGACGGAGTCGATCCAAGCCTGGCCGGCGGCCTTGAGCTCATCGGACGGACCATCGGCAGCGATGATGTCCTGGGTAGCGGCGATCAGCTTGTGCTGAACGGCCTCATAGCCGACGGCCATGCCCAGACCGTGCTCGGCATTGTCCTCGAACAGGGAGTTGTTCCACGCCGGGCCGTGACCGTCCTTGTCCTTGCAGTAAGGAGCGGTGGCAGCGGGGTTGCCCCAAATGGAGGAGCAGCCGGTGGCGTTGGAGATGAACATGCGGTCGCCGGCGACCTGGGTCACCAGACGTGCATAGGCGGTCTCGGCGCAGCCGGCGCAGGAGCCAGAGAACTCCAGGTAGGGCTGCTTAAACTGGCTGCCCTTGACGTTGGCCGCGATGAGCTCCTTCTTCTCGGAGACGTTCTCGACCATGTAGTCCCAAACGGGCTGCTGGTCCATCTCCTGCTCGGTGGGAACCATCTCGAGGGCGCCCTTGGGGCAGACCTTGACGCAGTTGGTGCAGCCCATGCAGTCGAGCGGGGACACGGCCATGGTGAACTTCATGCCCTTGGCCTTGGGGCCCATGGCGTCGAGCGTGCGGGTAGCCTCGGGCGCGGCAGCAGCCTCGTCCTCGGTCATCGCGAACGGACGGATGGTGGCATGCGGGCACACATAGGCGCACTGGTTGCACTGGATGCACTTGGTCTCGTCCCAGTGGGGAACGACGACGGCGACGCCGCGCTTCTCGTATGCGGAGGCGCCCAGCTCAAACTGGCCGTCGGCGCAACCGACGAAGGCGGAAACAGGCAGGCTGTCGCCGTCCATGCGATCGATGGGCTCGAGCAGGTTCTTGACCTGCTGGGCGATAGCGGACTTGGTCTCCTCGGAGAGCTCGACGGGGGCGGCATCCTCGGCAGTAGCCCAGTCGGCCGGAACCTCGAACTTATGGAAGGCGGTAGCGCCGGCATCGATGGCCTTGTGGTTGGCGTCGACGATGGCCTGGCCCTTCTTCATGTAGGACTTGGTAGCCGCGTCCTTCATGTACTGCAGGGCGTCCTCGGCGGGCAGGACCTTGGCCAGCGCGAAGAAGGCGGACTGGAGCACCGTGTTGGTGCGCTTGCCCATGCCAACCTTGGCAGCCAGGTCGATAGCGTCAATCAGGTAGACGTTGACGTTGTTGTTCGCGATGTAGCGCTTGGCCACGGCGGGCATGTGCTCGGCGAACTCCTCGTCGCTCCACTGGCAGTTGACCAGGAAGGTGCCACCCGGCTTGACGTCGCGGACCATCTTGAAGCCCTTGACGATGTAGCTGGGGTTGTGGCAGGCGACAAAGTCGGCCTTGGTCACGTAGTACGGCGAGCGAATCGGGGAATCACCAAAACGCAGGTGCGAGACGGTGACGCCGCCGGTCTTCTTGGAGTCGTACTGGAAGTAGGCCTGAACGTACTTGTCGGTGTGGTCGCCGATGATCTTGATCGAGTTCTTGTTGGCGCCGACGGTACCGTCGCCACCCAGACCCCAGAACTTGCACTCGATGGTGCCGGGGGCTGCGGTGTTGGGCGCATCCTCGGCCTCGGGCAGGCTCAGGTTGGTCACGTCATCGACGATGCCGATGGTGAACTCGCGCTTGGGCTCGTCCTTCTTAAGCTCCTCGAAGACAGCGAACGCGGACGCGGGAGGCGTGTCCTTGCTGCCCAGGCCGTAACGGCCGCCGACGACCTTGATGCCCGTCTTGCCGGCCTCGTAGAGAGCGGAGACGACGTCCTGATAGAGCGGCTCGCCGATGGAACCCGGCTCCTTGGTGCGGTCCATGACGGCGATCTTCTGGACGGTCTCGGGGAGAACGTCGACAAAGTGCTTGATGGAGAACGGACGGAACAGGCGAACCTTGACCAAGCCGACCTTCTCGCCGTGAGCGTTGAGGTAGTCGATGACTTCCTCGAGCACGTCGCAGAAGGAGCCCATGCACACGACGACGCGATCAGCATCGGGAGCGCCGTAGTAGTTGAACAGGCCGTAATCGGTGCCGAGCTTCTCGTTGATCTTCTTCATGTAGCCCTCGACGACGGCGGGAAGCTCGTCGTAGACCTTGTTGCAGGCCTCGCGGTTCTGGAAGAAGATGTCGCCATTCTCGTGGCTGCCGCGGGTATGCGGGTGCTCAGGGTTGAGCGCGTGATCGCGGAAAGCCTGGACGGCGTCCATGTCGCACATCTCGGCAAGATCCTTGTAGTCCCACATGGCGACCTTCTGGATCTCGTGGCTGGTGCGGAAGCCATCGAAGAAGTTAAGGAACGGGGTCTTGCCCTCGATGGCGGCAAGGTGAGCCACCGGCGAGAGGTCCATGACCTCCTGGACGTTGCCCTCGGCGAGCATGGCGAAACCGGTCTGGCGACAGGCCATGACGTCGGAGTGATCACCGAAGATGTTCAGGGCGTGCGAAGCGACGCAACGCGCGGAGACGTGGAAGACGCCCGGGAGCTGCTCGCCCGCGATCTTGTACATGTTCGGGATCATCAGGAGCAGACCCTGAGAAGCCGTGTAGGTGGTGGTCAGAGCACCGGCGCCCAGCGAACCGTGAACGGTACCGGCTGCACCTGCCTCGGACTCCATCTCGACGACCTTGACCGGGGTGCCAAAGATGTTCTTGCGACCCTGGGCCGCCCACTGGTCGACATGGTCGGCCATCGGGCTGGACGGCGTAATGGGATAAATTCCCGCTACCTCGGTGTACGCATACGAAACATATGCGGCCGCCTCGTTGCCGTCCATAGACTTAAACTTACGCGCCATATACCCCTCTCCTCTCATATAGGTATACAGGCCCCGGCGATCGCCGGGATGTTGGCGTGATGGGATTTTCGTTGTTGCTTCCAATCATCTGGCAGGCGGACTCAACAGCAGGTACATGGCGTGGAGAGAAGGCATGCCGAGGCGAGGAGGGCTGCACGCGCTCCACAGGCCCAGCCACCCGTCTTGCACATGACCGAGCGCCGCAAAGGCCGCATGCCGGATGCTCCCGGGCACGCCCCGGCGATGGGAAGCGCCCGCAACGGAAATCCGCATGCGGGTTTATTGTACCCCGCCGTCAAGTGTAATTTCGGCAAATATAGGCGGGCGGTAAAGGTTTGCCCCGGGTGACCGCCAAGGGGCGAGATGGCCCCTCCATCCCCGGGCGACTGGCTCTGGCGCGCCAAGGAGTGTCCCCGAGTGCCGGCAGAAAAGGAACGTCCCTAACTGCCGGCTAGAGGGCGCCGAGGAGGATGGCGTAGGTGGTGGATTCGCCGAGTTTGAGCTCGTCGCCGGGGTTGAGCTGGGCGGAGCGACCGGGCTCTACTTGAATACACACGCTCGTGGCCCCGTTTACCACCACGGTGCCGTTCGTGGATGACAGGTCCTCGACAAACCATGTGCCGGAATCGTCGCACCAGATATGGGCATGGCGGGCCGAGACATCGTCGCCGACATCGGTGATGTCACCTTCCCCCGTTGCCAGCGCGCCGATCTCGACGCCTTCCTCACTCGGTTGGATCCAGCGCGGGGCGCTCACCACGTAGCCGTTTTGCACGCGCAACAGTCCCAACGGATGCGCCGGCGCGACCTCGCGCTCGCCCGCGACCGAAGATGTGCTCAGCGAGCGCGGCGTCGACGTGGCGCCGCCACAGGTCGCATGGGCGTAGTCGATGGCATAGGTCACCGACGAGCGGACATCTGCCGAGCAACCCACGGCGACAAACAGCACCAGGATGGCCTCGGCGCGCTCGGCGGGCATGAGCTCAGCCGCCTGCGACAGGCGCTCGAGCGCATTGCGGTAGAGATTCGTGTCCTGATGGCATTCCTCGAGTGCCCGCGCCATGGGCTCGCCAGCGGGACCGCACACCATATTGGTCACGGCCGCGGCGTCCATGGGATTGCGCCGCCGCAGGGCCAGCTGCGACATAATGCGCGCGGCCGAGGTGCCGTAATCGGCAAAATAACGTTCCTGCAGCGTGCCGACCGGCGCGCGCACGATAAAGCGCGAAACCCAGGAGCGATCGGCAGCACGGCTCTGAGGGCTACGGCCATCGGCAAGCGGGCGGCTCGAGAGCACCAGGCCGCACAGTTCGATATGGCTCAGGTGCGCTGCGCGCTTAAATATGTCGAACATTGCCCCACACGGGGTGAGCTCAGCTTGAGAAGCCATGGCTTAGCCCTCCTTGGTCGCAGAGATAGTGTCGGACACTTCGGCCGGCCCGCCAAAGGCGCGGGCAGCCGCGGCTCCGCCGGCAAGCGGCGTCGCCATGGGAATTTTCGCACGTCGTGCTGACACGACGGGAAGCTCAAAGGCAAACCCCATCGCCAGCAAAAACCACGTGAGCGCATAGGTTGCAATTATGGCGGCCACCAGGCCACCCGCCACGGCATGCTGGGAAAACACGGCACATGCGAGTGCGACCAGAGCCGGAACCTCGCAGGCGGAAAGGGTCAACACGCCCTGTAGGAATCCCGCGCGGCGGTCGCGCGCCAAAGCCCCGGCGGCGATGCCCACCATGCCCGGCAGCGCCAACGCCAGCGCGGCGATAATGGCCGGCAACTTTCCGGACCACATAAGCGGTCCCACGGCGAGCGTCACATGGGCGCCCGATGCCAACAGCGCCGCTGATACCACGACCACAGCCCAAAGCACGCCGCATACCGCCGTCGACGCAATCATCGCCATACGTCGCATCGCCCGGCCCGATACCTCCATCGGGCACGGCATGAGCGGCTCGGCGCGAAGCGAGCGGGCGACATTTTGCGCATAGTGGTCACAAAATGCCGAGAGCGCGGCCTCCACCGCAGCCGGCTCGGGACGATCTTCCTGATGGCAGGACAGGCAGGCCATCACCACATCGAACAGCTGAGCGTCGACAAACGCCAGCGCATCGCGCAGGTCCTCGGAATTTGGATCGAGCCCCAGCTGCTGAGCCTGTTCGGCCGCGGCAAGTGCCACATCGGGCTCGCGTCGCAGCAGTTGCGTCAAGTCGCAGCCGGGCGCGTGGGCGCCGACGGGATAATCGGGCAGCGTATCCATCTTGAGGCGATAAGGGCTGGCGATATCGCGAGTCTTTTTGCGCGAGCCCGAAGTACCCGACGCACCCGGCGCTACTTCGTACGGCGCGACACCGGCGATGAGCTCGTAGACCGTACTCGCCGCTGCATAGACATCGATCGCCGGCGACATGCGAAGCATGCGCAGGTCGGGAATATCGTCGGTGAGCATCTCGGGCGGGGCGTAGGCCACCGTCGCGCGGCGCAACGTGGCATAGCGCTCGGTAAACGACGCCTTGCCGCCGGCGCCGGCCACCGCAGAGGCGGGCTCGAGCGCCAGCGACGAGCCAAAGTCGATCAAGCACAGGTCGAAGGCGCCTTCGGCAAGCTGTCGGTCGAGCGGCAGGCGCGCCGTGCGCACCATAATATTAGCGGGCGAGATATCGCGATGGACGAACCCCTCGCCTACCAAGCTCATGCGGCAGAGCAGATCGAACAGGTCGCGACCTAGGCGCGCCGCAACGAGCGGCGACAGACGCCCGGCATCGTCCACGGCAAGGCGCGAGCGCAGGCGAGCGAGCGTCTCGCCCTCGACCCACTCCATGACAATCGCGGGCACGCCGTCGACCTCGCCCCACCCGTACAAGCGGGGAAAGCCCTTAAGGCCCGAAAGGGCACGATGGCATTCGTATTCCTCGCGAAACGCCGCTTTGAACTTGGCGACCAGCGCCTCATGGGCGGCGGCATCGTCAAACTCATCGCACGTTGGCAAGATGAGCTGCTTGAGTGCCACGGCCTCGCCTTGGGCGTTGACGGCACGCGTCACGCGGCCGATACCGCCACGGCGCATGGTGGCATCGTCGGCAAACAGTATCGTAAAACGACGCAGATAGGCAGGCAGTTCGTCCTGACCGAGCGCAATGGCCGGCTCAAACCCGTCGACACGCGCCAGGCGCAGGCCGACCATGGGATCGCGACCGAGCGATTGTGGTGTGGTGGATGCAAGATCGGTCATCATAGGGCAAGCGCCGCCACGTTATTGTTGAAGTTACCGAGCGCGACGTCATCATCGCCGTAATGGCCGACCCATTGACATAGGTTGGTGTAACAGCCCCACAGATTGGCATACTGCTGATACCACTTTGACCGGGGCGAGAATGTCTGACGACCGAACTCGGCTCGAATGACAAACATCTCCCCGACCAGGCTGTCGCACGGCCTGGGATCTCCCGTAGAGTTATAGGTCGAGACCACGTCATTGGCACGAGAAACATAGCCGTCGAGCATGTTGTACTTGGTCACAAGCCAGCTGTGAATGCTCTCTTCCTCAGCAGCGGAAAGGCCACCGGAGTTTGCATCGTTGTCAGTGTTGCCGCCCGTCGAGCCGCCGTTTCCAGACCCTCCGGCAGAGGAACCCGACCCAGAGCCACCGCCCGAACTCGACGAATCCGAGCCGGAGCCAGAAGTATCCGAGCTACCGGGCTTTCCGGACTGCTGGGCGTCCTGCTCCTTCTGCTGCTCGACCTTATTCACCGTTGCCGCCACGCTATTGTTGGACAACCGATCGATGATCTTGGTGTTGGTGAGCACGATGGTTTTGCCATTGGCAAGCGTGACTTCGTTGTCCGGGGCCTCGGCGCCGTCCGCGTCGCCGGTGCCAAACACAATATGCGCGACCACACTTGCCCAAGCATATCCAGTCGTGGTCCCCAGGTCACTTTTGACCTCATGCCCCACGCGCGGTTCGCGTGCGGCATGTGCCTGCATCATGGACGGCACGGTCATGCCATAGGCAGAAACGCCAGCTATGACCAGCACCAGCGAGCAAGACAGCAGTGCGTACGCCCGCGGCGCCAAGCCCAGTCGGCGTCGCATGCGCACCGCGGCGCCGCGCTTTGTCTGAGTGCCACCGGGCCGCATGCGTTCTCCTCCAACAAAAACACGCCGCTCGGGAGCGGCGCATTCATTCGAATCCATATTTGAGTGTATCAGCGAACCCAAAAGGTTGCGCAACGAATGGGCAAATTAAGGATGCGAGTGGAAGCATCCATGCGATAAGCGGATACAAAGCATCTTTGTTGCACAACAAACTTACAGTCGCACGGGGAAATTATGGCTACCCCGTGCGTCGCGATGAAGACATACGGCAGGAGCAGGCTCGCCACCTAAATCGTGCGACGGGCCTCGATGGCGCGCCCAAGCGTAAGCTCGTCGGCATACTCCAGGTCGCCGCCCACGGGAAGGCCGCTCGCCAGACGCGATACCTCAACGCCCAGCGGCTTGATAGTGCGGGCCAGGTAGCTCGCCGTGGTCTCGCCCTCGATATTGGGGTTGGTGGCGATGATGACCTCGTGGATGTCCTCGTGGCCCAAGCGTGCCAGCAGCTCACGAATGTGCAACTGCTCGGGACCAATCTTGTCCATGGGACTGATCACGCCGCCCAATACGTGGTAGAGACCGTGGTAGCTGCCCGTGCGCTCAATCGCCTGGACATCGCGCGGCTCGCCCACCACGCAAATGCGAGTGGTATCGCGCATCGAATCCTGGCAGATGGAGCACTCGTCGGCCGTGGCGTAGTTAAAGCAGCGGCTGCAAAAGTGAACCTCCTGCTTAACCTCCAGGATAGCCTCGGCCAGGCGGCGCGCCTCCTCGGCATCGGCCTCGAGCAGGTAATAGGCGATGCGCTGGGCCGACTTGGGACCAATGCCCGGCAGACGGCCCAGCTCATCGAGCAATTTTTGCAGACTATGGTTGGCACTCATATATATGCGTGTCTTAGAACGGCATGCCCGGGATGTTGAGGCCGCCGGTGATGGCGCCCATCTGCTTGTTGGCGAGCTCGTTGACACCGCGGACGGCCTCGTTGACGGCAGCCATGATCATGTCCTGCAGCATATCGACGTCCTCGGGATCGAGGGCATCGGGGTCGATGGTGAGGTTGACGAGCTCCATCTCGCCGTTAACGGTCACCTTGACCATGCCGCCGCCGGCAGAGGCGTCGACGGTCTGGGACTTAAGGTTTTCCTGCGCGGCGGCAAGCTGCTCCTGCATCTTGCGAGCCTGCTTCATCATTTGCTGCATGTTCATACCGGCCATGATGGCTCCTTTACGTGCGGCCGCGCGACAAGCTGCAAGGGCAGCCGGAGCGCGACGGGACTTTCAAACTCAAAAATCGTACCACGGCGCGGGGCAAGCAAGCGGGGCGGACACGCTACCTCAGTCGATATACATGTCCTTGAGCGTGACGCACGCCCAAGATTATGCAAGGTCGAATTATGCAAGGTTGCATAATTATCTCAAGCTACATCTAGCAGAGCTGGAACCAGGCAGTTTATGCGTAGGGCTACAAGGCTACATGGCAAAATGCCGAGCCGCTGCTCGAGGCGGCACGCATGGCGGCTGGGTATAATTTGATTGTCATAGATGACGATTTGGAGGTGCCCTCGTGAATGTCCCAGCCGTACTCCAAAACATCCGCTCAAAACACCCCGTTGCATATGTGGTTCTCTATCTCTTTGTCGTCTGGGTATTACTGGTTATCATCACCCATGCCATAGCTTTTGGAGCAGAACTGCTGATAGCCAGCTCGGACCAGCCCGTCGTCAAATGGGAGACGACCGATGAATGCACCGACGGAACCCGAACCATTTACTACAACAGCCCGTCCCTCTACCAAGAGTTCAAGGTCAAGATAAAGGACTCCAAGATTGTCGATGCCGAACTGGGCTCTTTATTTACAATCGGAGCAACCGTCAACGCCGAGCAAGTCGAGTACACGGACAGCCATGCGACGTATCGTATCGACCTCAGCATCCTAGGCCGACCGTCACGCGCCTGTCTGCTCGAATGCGATATACGCGGCACCACGTTGCACATGTCCGAAATACAGATGCGCCCGGGCAAGGGGTTCTCTTCTTGAGCAGTATACCCGCCTGCGCAGCTACTCCACCGGCTTGAAGATGGTGGACTGGCCGAAGACGCTGCGGATGAGGGCTTTGGCCTCGTCCTCGGTCTGCGGGATGCTCGGGGCTGCACCCTGATGGCCGAAGGGGCCGCCCGCACCGGAGTTGGACTCCCAGGGAGCTGCAGGAGCGTCCTCCTCTTTGGGGGCAGTTGCAGCGGACTTGGGCGCGGACGCCGCACCCGGCACGTCGAACGGAGGCAGATCGTCCCCACCAGCATCGGCAACAAAACCGCCAACCATGGCATCGTCGTAGGGAACCTGCTCGGATTCCCATGGCGCAGACGGCGCGGCGGGCTGAGCCTTGGGAGCGGACGCGCGCTCGGGCGCTCGGGGCGCGGGCTCGGTCGGGAGCTTGCCCGTGGCAGGAGCGCCGGCGGGGTTGTCGGAGCGCAGCCAGGGGGCTTTGCCCAGGTCAGACGACTTGGGCGCGGGCGAGGCAGGCTTGGGCGCGGGTGTCGGAGCAGCCGGTTTGGCCATGACGGGCTTAGGCGCCGACGGGGTCGGCGCCGCTATCGGTGCTGCTTTTGGCTGCGTCGCGCTGGCGCTCGAGGATGCAGGGGCCGCCGAGGACACGGGTTGCGGGTCCGCAGATACCGCAGCCCGTGCAGATGGAGAATGCTCCTCATGTTGAGGAGCCGGCGTGCCACCCCCATCCAGGACATAGTCGACGGTACGACGACCGAAGACCGCACTGACTGTCGGCAGGACCACCGACTGCGTGTCGGCGCGTCCAAGCATCTTGATGGCAAAGGTCGAGCCCGCGGGGAACGAGACCGTGAGCCTGGAGCCGTCGTCAGCCGTGGCGCGGGCATTGAGCAAAAGCCCCGCGTAGGAAGCCTGACGCGCCTTGACACGCTCGACAACCTCGGCCCATTTGCGCTGCAGCTCTCCGGCATCCTCGACCGCGGGCGTCTCGGCAGTACCGGCGGCGGCAACCTGGGCGGCATTGTTGGACTGGGGCTTAGGTGCCGGAGCGGTGGCAGGCGCGGGAGCCGCAACGGGCTGAGGCGTCGGAGTCGGCGCAGGCTGAGGTGCAGGCGCTGCAGGCTTGGAAGCTGACACGGACGCAGAACGGGACGCAGGCTGGGCAGCCGGAACAGCAGCACCACGGTCCCAAGGCATACCGCCCTGGCGCGCGGACGTAGCAGCGGGGGCAGCGGATGCCGCCGGAGCGGCAGCGCGAGCGCCCGAAATGAGCGTCGGCTGTTGGGCAGCAGCGGGTACGGATGCTGCAGGCGCGGCGGCCTGAGCAGCAGCCACGCTCGCCGGCACGGCGCCGTTGGCAACCATGGCCTCCAAGCGGGCCACGCGCTCGGCCAATGCCTCAATCGTTAAATCGGCCTCGGGACGTGCCAGGCGCGTGCAGGCGATCTCGAGCACCAGGCGCACGTCGCTCGCGCCCCTCATCTCCAGTGCGGCATCGTCGAGCACCGTCAGTACACGGGCCAGGCGGTCGGCAGGATGCTCGCCAAAGGCAGCGGCCTCGGCAGCAAGCGCCTCGGCCTGCTCGGAGCCGCCCTCAAACAGCTCGGCACGGGCACCGGCAACGCAGGCAACGTACACGTCACGCACATGCGCCACCAGGTCGCGCGTCAGCTCCAGCAGGTCGTTTCCTTCCTCGACCTGCGCACGGATCAGTCCATAGAGCTCGGCAACATCGCGATCGGCAATGGCGCGGGAAAACTCGCCCAGAATCTGGTCCGAAACCTCGCCTAAAAGCGAGCGGGCGTCGTCCGCATGCACAGAACCGTTGCCAAAGACGCTCAGCTGCTCCAGCGTGGACAACGCGTCGCGCATACCGCCCTTGGCATGGCGCGCCACGATAGCCAGCGCCTCATCGTCGTAATCGAAGCCCTCCTGCTCGCACACGTATGCCAGGCGACGCTCGATATCCTCGTTGCCGATGCGATGGAAATCGAAACGCTGGCAGCGCGAGAGGATGGTCTCCAGAATCTTTTGCGGGTCGGTGGTGCACAGCACAAAGATCACGTGTGCCGGCGGCTCCTCGAGCGTCTTGAGCAGCGCGTTGAACGCCGCCGTCGTGAGCATGTGGACCTCGTCGATGATATAGATCTTGTACTTGCCGCGCACCGGGGCAAAGTTGACGGAGTTGATGATTTCCTCGCGCACATTGTCCACGCCCGTGCGGGAGGCGGCATCGAGCTCGTAGACATCGGGGTGGTTACCCTCGGCAATGAGCTCGCACTCCTCGCAAGTACCGTCGGGCATGCAGCCGCTTGCACCCTCGGCGCGCGCCGCCTCGGCATTGCGGCACAGCAGCGCCTTGGCCAGAATGCGCGCCATGGTGGTCTTGCCCGTGCCGCGCGGTCCGCAGAACAGGTAGGCGTGGGACAGGCGCCCCTCGGTGATGGCGTGCTCGAGCGTCGAGACGATATGCTGCTGGCCCACCACGGAGTCAAAGGTGAGCGGGCGATACTTTCGGTACAACGATTCCATGGGTGCTCCCCCGGGTATACTGAGTCTTGTTGCCGCGGCGGCCATGCGGTCGCACGGCATACTGCATTCCATAATAACCCGTACGGCGAGCCCGCCGCGATAGGAGTCCAAAGAGCATGGCAGACGCAGAGAGCAACCTCGTTCCCTCCGAAGCAGCCGACCAGGTCGAGGTCGCGCTCGAGGAGCAGGCCGCAGCCGACGACGGCATCCTGTACCTCAACGAGTACCAATACGAAAACGACCTCGTCACCGACTTCGCCCGCCTGGTCGCCTCGCCCAGGCGTCGCGGCTCGCTGTATGTCGCCGCGGCAATTGCCGCGCTCATCGGCATCGGCATGCTGGTGGCCGGCGGCAACTGGATCAAGTTTGGCGTCGTCTTGATCGTATTCGGCGCCTTTTTGGCCTGGTGGAGCAAAAACCTGCACCACACCCTCGCCCGCGACTTTATCGACGCCGTTGAGGCCGACGAGTCCATGGGTGGCCGCTATCGCCGCGTCGCCGCCAACGAGGACGGCCTGATGGTTTGGGGCACGAGCGGCAAGTCGCAGTTCTTCCCGTTTGAAAAGCTCGACCACGTGCTCGACGGCGAGCGCATCTTTGTGGCCATGTTCGCCGACCAGGGCGTGACGATCCCTAAGGACACCTTTGTCCGCGGCGATGCCGAGCAGTTCGGTCCCTTCCTTAAGGCGCGCATCAACAAAAAACTCCGCATCGAGACCAAACGCAAGAAGATGAAGGCAGAAAAGGCCGCTGCCGAAGCAAAACAGGGCGACAAGCCCCAGGAGACCAAGGGCAAGCAGCGCAAGCAGAAGAAGAGCAAGAAGAAGCGGTAGGCCGGCCGACACCGAAGGCGCCTCGTCCCGCGCCCGATTCCGGGCCGGGGCGCCTGGAATCGGGCGCGCGTACCGCCAATGGACCCGTTTTGCCTTGCTCTCGAGCTATTTCACTTCAAACCTTAAGAGCCTCCGCTCCGGCAGATCGGTCATCTTCATCGTGTAAGTCCCGGGAAATGCTTTCTCAAAACGGACGGTCTCGTAACCTTCGAAATAGTCGTTGGTGTTCTGCATCATAAATGGGACGAGCAACTCGTTTTCTGCCCCAACCTCCACGGCAAACGCAGCAGAGCCGCCAAGGACCGGCATGGCTTGCGTTATCAGATCGGTATTGACTACAAAATCATAGTTTGGCGCAGACTCCGGAACCAGATGCCAAACATACGCTTTGATTCCACCGTCGATATTATCCCTATTTCTGACACGCATCTTTACGGCGATAACGCACGTGATGTCGGCATCCTTCAGTCTCGTTTTCGTATCCACGGTGCCATATTTTGAATAATCGTCATGTGCTCGTTTGAGATACTCGCGCGGCGTGAGCAACTCTGCCCCGTCTATGCAAAACGAATACCCATCAGTCACCACATCCTTCGACCCCAGAAACGCTCCATCCATCGAGAGCCATTCGCCCTCCGCGTAATATTTCTCAGGAATGACCGTCCGGTTCCCGTTAACGACGCTCACCCTCATGCCCGCAAGGCCGGCAGCAGCACAGCAAAAAAGCGCGAGCGCCGATCTTCTCGTCCACAGGGTCTTCTTCATCGCGCTCACGACCTTTCCCGAACTTTCACAACGGCACCGTCGCGCATGCAGTAAACCCGATCGGCCAGTTCCTCGAGCACCTCTCCGTCATGGCTGGACAGAAGGACCTCACGACCCGTTGATGCCGCCATCGCCACAACGCGCTTGAGCATTTCAACGCCCGCTTCGTCGAGGGCATTCGTTGGCTCATCGAGAACAAGCAGCTTCGGCTTCTCCATAATTGCCGCAGCTATCCCCAGACGCTGCTTCATCCCAAGCGAGTATGCTCGGAACTTCTTTTTTTCGTCTGCATCGAGCCCCACGAGCCGCAGGGCAGAGCGAATGTCCTCGGGGGTGGCAACGCCCTTGATCTGAGCGATGAGCTTCAGATTGTCGTAGCCAGACAGATATCCCAAAAAGGAAGGCGCCTCGATCAACATCCCCAGACTCGGCGGGAACGAGATGTCCGCCCCAAGCCTTTGGCCATCGATAGAGATTTCGCCTTCGGTAGGCTTGATCAACCCGCAAACCGCTCGCATGAGCATGGTCTTACCCGAACCGTTTATCCCCTGAAGCCCGACCACAGTCCCAGGGTCAACCTCGATGGACACGTTGCGCAGGACATCGTTTTTACCCATGCGCTTCGATACGCCCCTTACGATCACGCTCATATCTTGTCCCCCTTTTCTATAAGGTCGGCCCTTCGAAACCACAGTCCACCCAACGATAGGCATAACGACATAAGCCCAATTGATGACAAGACACTCGAGCCCGCCGCGATTCCCTCTTTGACAATTCCACCCCAGCGCAACAGCATCAAGGCGTTACCCAATAGCGCCCAATGTCGTGCATATGCCGAGCAGATCAGGTAGCTCATTAAAACCACAAACGAGACTGACGACCCAAGCACAAACCCAACCGCTGCCTGCGCAAACGCAAGCGCCTCAAAAGCAAATAAGAGACCTATGAAAAACGGCAGCGCATCTGCCTCGGCAGCTTTGAGAAACCACGGCGCCAAATTAGCCAGTTGAAGCGACTCACCATGAATGACCGCGCTGAACGAGGAGCTCACCACCAAGCTCCAAATCACAACAGAGCAAACCACCACGAGCAGTGAAAATGCCGTTACTGCCGCCACCAAGATAAAACGCGAGACCCACCAAAGGGTTCTTGCCCGGCATCGAACAAGCGCTTGCAAACCAAACCCGTGCAACGATTCGGTCGGATAGTCGAGTGTTGTATAGAGAATAAGCAGAATGAGAAATAGCCATCCTAGCGGAGGCACAAACATGACCCCGGGCCTAGGCTCAAACGGAGCAGATCCGGCAAACACGAGCGCAAGATTATCCGCAAACCCCAAGGTATCCGTTCTAACCCCATACACAGAAGACAATCCGTAGGCGTACACCAAGTTCGCAACGGTCACTGCCGCAATTGCAATAAAAGTGATGATGTTCTTCTTCAAAACGGTCCTCAGGTCCGCGGCGACCAGCCTAAACAGCATCAGACCACCTCGCGTCTTTTCCACGCCCCAGAAAAAGCCAACGAAGCAAGGGTCAATAATATGATTTCCGCAAAACCGGCTCGAATGTCTGGCCAGTTATTCAGCGATTCCGACCTGATGCTGTTGAGGATATTGCAGTTAAACCCCACACAAGCCATTACGCCGAAGATCCAGCCATTTGCAAAATGCCACGCAACCATTAGCAGATACGGGACAATTATCGCTTTGATTCTGCTACGAAACAAAATTGAGAAGCCAGTTACAGCCATGGATAAAGTCCCGAGCGTGACAGCATCGAACAGCGTGTATGCGAGCACATATGACAAAGGATGCGAATAAAATAGACCGGAGAAGTAGCTATGCAGGTAAAGTCCTACGTAAGTCGACTCATCGACCCGAGGAAGATACGCAGGAAAAAGCATCGAGACGATCAGGAAATTGACGAGCAGAGGAATGGCAGTCACTGTAAACGCGGAGAGGAAAGCAGACAGCATCTTTACGTTCACGTACGCCTTTCTGGAAACGCGCGTGCATATCTGCATGTCATAACCACTCAAACGCTCAAAGAGACACGACCAAGATCCAGCCAACATTGCAAGCAGGGGCAGTGCATAGAAAAACACCGACGCAGACAGTGGCGCGTTCGCGCTCACAACAATCCAGTTACCGAAGCTGCTTTCACGTGTTTGACCGAGATAATTTTCGGCTTGCACGCCAACGCCGTAACCAAAAGAAAGAAGGTTGTGGCGCTCTTTTTCCAAATTTGCCCACGGCTCCAGCGCGGCAGCTATTGCAACTGCGACCGCAATCAAGAGAGCAAGGATAAAAGCTGGACGTCTAATCGTTTTCGACAGTTCGTATCTTGCGAGCTTTTGGTTCATACGTCCTCCTTCCCCTTCCGACCCAGAAAGCCGGAAGGGAGCCATTTCAAACAACTATGCGGGAAGCTTGTGGAAATGCCCGACGCAGTCGGGGCTCCATACGCCAATAACAGTGCCGTAGCCAGACTCCGCCCATGCAGTCAGTCGCGCCGCAGATCGCCCGTTCTCACGGACGAGGTTATACATTTCCCACTGTCCCTTGTGATTCGAACGATACGTTCCCTGAGTACAATTCATGCTGCCGCTACCGCTTGTGTTATACGCACCGTCTGTATATAACCGAAGCGGATTTCCCGTATGGCCCTGGATATCCAGATAGAGCGATGAGGAATCATCCTTTTGACGGTAGCCAGTTGCACTCGTCCCGGCACATTGAAAACTAAATGCCTTATCGGCATTGTTCGTACAGGTCGTAATTCCCGTATCGGCGTTTTGAGTAATGCTGGAAACCTGAGAGGTGTCAAACTCCTCTTGTGCAAACGATGCAGCGGGAACCCCTAGGGACAGACCAGCTGCAATCACCAAGCCGACTCCGATTCGAGCAATAGCGCTCCTTGGCTTAATCATGGCCTTCTCCAATCAAAAGCGGTTAACAATGCGTCGACGCACGGCAACCTTCGCATGAATAGAGAAAGATGTCTGTAAACACCCGCTATTGAGTTGATTGCTCAGGCGTTTACACGTTATTTACCTGCGATAACAATAAAATTAGCTCCGCCTTATTCTTGATCTTCAACTGGCGGTAAGATGCAGACCGCAGCGCTTGCACCGTAGATGCAGCGTAACCGACATCCTCCGCAATGGCCTTTGTCGTTGCCCCCTCTGCCGTCATCAGCAAAATTTGCGACTGAACATCAGAAAGGGAGCGCGACGTAAGCAGGGCCAGCTGGCGCACGCGGGCCGTTTCGGTGGACCCGTTCGCCCGGTACTCCAAGACGGCCTTCTCGTCCTCAACCGAGCGGGCGAGCGCGATGTGCGTAACGAACATGGGCACAGACCAGCAAACAATCACCGTTGCCACGACGACATTGACAGCCGAACTTTGCCCCAACAACGACGCGAGGAACAACGGCTCGAAAACCGTCAGATCCTGCACCATATTGAGCAAGACAGCCCAAACAGGAGCCGTCGCCCCGAAGCAAAGCATCCATATCCCAAGCATTTTGCGCTGCGGACAGCTTCGCATCACTATATATGTGAGCAGCACCCCCGTCAGCACCGCAAGTCCATGGATTCGCCCCCTAGCGACCGCATAGATTAAGGCAACCATGCCCATTGACACCAACGGCACGATAGCCCGAGCATGGGCATGCACCTTAAACGGACGCAGCCCAACAGCGAGCGAAGCCGTAGACGCCACGCCGCAAAACAGGACCGGCACAGCCATCAACGGAACGCGTATGCACATCAATGCCGCGATATAGATAAAAGACCATTCCACAGCAGATAGCACCGCCCATACGTACGGGCTTCCGAGCCAAATCGCTTCACCCGCTCTATCCAGCGCAGCGCCACGATTCGCTTTTCCACCCGCGTAGCATAGCGACAGAAGCAGTCCGAGACCCAATGCGTAGCTTAAGAGGGAAAAGGCGACAGCCCGCGAAACACCGGACCACCAATCGCTATCCGCCATTACCAAGGGCCCCGCCGCAAGGAGGATAAAGAATAATGTGAGCAGGTATCGAAACAGCCGGCGCGTTCGAGCTGATGCCACTATATCGTCAGCATGCCGCTGCGGTAGCTCATGCCCTACAGTATCGCCCTCACCCGCAAACAGCGCCACGAGCTCGCGTGAGCCCGCAACCGACGCCTTCCCGTATGCTCGGTGAAGCGTTGTTCTCACCGTCGATGGCTTCGTATCCGTCTCCTTGGCAATTTCCGCCGGCGTTTTCCCTTTGAGCAGCAGTCGAACAAACTGCTCTTCTCTAGGCGACAGGGCAGGGGAAAACACCCCTGCATCGAATGTGTCGGACGCACAGGCGATATCCGAATTGTTGTCCCGTTTCCCCCTTAGCAACATGCATACGAAGGCAGCAGCGATAACGGATCCCATCGCCAGCAATGCAATGACCACGGCATCGCTTGCGAAGTATGCCGCCTCAACAGCCGGAATAAGACCAATAGGAACTGCTACGAGCACAGAACAGGCAAACACGTCGCGCCGCCCATGGCCAAAGGCACGAGGGCGGCAAAACGGCGGGGCCACAGTCAATGCGAGATAGACCAACGGAATTAAAAGCGCAAGGCCAATTGACGCGGCCGTTACAGGGGGCATCCCCCATGGCTCGGGAACGACTCTCCATGAAACTCGACAGCAAAACAGCAGGCAAGACATGACGGCTATTGTTTCTGTAAAAATCGCGTCCTGCGGGTGACGAGTTTCCCTTTCGTCAGTCCGTGTCGACCTCTGCGTCAAAGGAGAGTCCGCCGTGCCCCAAATAACATATGAGAGAAGCAGCGACCCAACAAAGCACGAGACACACGAAACGCCATGTAACAACCAAATCGGTGCAAACACGATTGGAATAGAGTCTCCGCGAGCATAGAAAGCCAGGTCGGCCCATTCGGGAACCGTTGCAATAACACCAAGGAAAACACCGATGGCACCGAGATGCCTCGGCCTTCTCATTCCCCCCTTGCATAGCGCAGCACCATGAACAAACGCCGCGAGGCATGCGCCCAGGATAACGAGCCAGGCCATTGCACCTGACGCTAGGCCGATTGAAGATGAAAACCGGTGATAAGGGGTGACCGCCATTACGACAAGCGCAATGGCGCAGGCAAATGTAGCAGAACGGCGGGAAAAGAGCATACGGCCTCCATAGCGTGTCATTATATCGCTCGAGCCGCTCGTTTATCTCTGTTCTCACACCAGCCAGCATCAATGATTCAGGCGAACTCCAATCCGCGCCAGATCACGGTCCGGCTTTTGTTCGCAGTCCCCACATCAAAGCGGGATGCGGTTTCCTTTTGGACGCCGGTTCGGAAAGCGCATCCCGTTCCAGGGCAATATTCTGGGATGCAGTTTCCGCAGCCCACCCCATTTGGAAAGCGCATCCCATAATTTGGCTGAAAACTGAGATGCGCTTTCCAAACGAGCCGAAACGGGCCGAATCGATCGGGCCACCTCGCATCCCGCTATCCTCGCCATCTGCCCGAGCGTGCTACACTAGCAGCATCTATGCCACCGCGAACGGCTCGGCCCCGCGCCCGCCGCTCGCAAACGAACTTTAAACGCACGAGGGTTGGCCATGCCGCTTTTCTCGCAACATACCGCCCGGTTCTCGCCGGACGTTCCTTTGGAGGGCACCAGCTCTCGCGAGCTGCTCAAGCGGTACCAGCCGCTCGAGACACTTGCGACCGGCGGTTTTGGCTCCATCGAGATTTGCCGCGACACGCACCTGCGCCGCCGCGTCGCCATTAAGCGCATCCCCCTTATCAACGGCGCCGGCATGCCCGCCAGCGACATCATGGATGTCCTGCGCGAGGCGCACACTGCCGCCATGCTTCAACATCCCAATATCGTGCAGGTCATCGACTTTACGCATGACACCGCCTATGCCTACCTGGTCATGGAGTATGTCGACGGTATGTCGCTGGCCGAGTTTTTGCATCGCGTGGACGGCCACTCGCTCACCTTTGACGAGGCCGCGGCCATTGCCGATGCCCTGGGCCAGGCGCTCACCTTCGCCCATAGCAATGGCGTACTCCACCTGGACATTAAGCCCGCCAACGTGCTCATCGACCACTCGGGCAATGTAAAGCTCACCGACTTTGGCATGGCGCGACTGTCGTCCGCCGGTGGCTTTGGCGGCTCGCGCGGCGGCACCATCGGCTACATGCCGCCCGAGCAGCTCGATATCGAGACCGGCACGGTCGACGAACGCGCCGATGTCTTTGCCCTTGCCTGCGTTATCTATGAGGGCTTGTGCGGCAGCGCTCCCTTTATGGCGGCCACGCCCGCCGACTCGCTCGACCGCATCATCGGCGGCGCCACCTATCCCAGCGAGCTGATACCACACTTTCCCCCGGGAGCCGAGGCCGCGCTCATGAGCGCGCTCTCCCCCATGCCGCAGGACCGCCCCAACAGCATCGAGGCATTTTGCGACCAACTCCTTGCCGGTCTGGGCAGCGTGCGCGAGGGCCGTCGCAGTCTGGAGCAAATGGTTGGCGAGCTTTCGGATGACGAGCAGGAGCTCGACGATATCGAGCCGTCGTACTACGAGGACGACGCCATCGAGGTCGACCCCGCGCTCGGCTGGGCGGGCACGCGCTGGAGCCATGCGCGCGACTACACCATGCACGCTATCTCGGCGCTAACGTGCGGCGCCTTTAGCTTTTTGCTGATGCAAACGGCCGGGGTCGCGGCGCTTCCCGGCCTAGTCATTGCGGCTATCGCGATCGGAGCGGCGGCTGGCCTGGCCCCCCAGATCGGCTCGGCCATCTCGGCTGTGGGCTTTTTGGTGCTCATGGCCAACGCCACCATGCAGGCGCAGGGCATCCTGTCGATGTTGCCCGTCGCGGTGATCTTTGCCGCTGCCATGTCCGGTTGGTGGATCGCCTGGGGTCGCACCGAGGCTGCCGCGAGCGCCGCGCTCACCTGTGCACTCGCGCTTGGCTGTCTGACTGGCAATACCTTCCTGGCAGCTGGGGTCGCCGCCGGCGTCGCGTCATTTTGGCTCGGCCCGGCAAGCGCCGCCGCGGCAACGGGCATGGGCGTGCTTTTTGCCCGTCTGGCGACGGTCGCGCTTTCAGCCGGAGGCGTGCTGGGGCTCGGTAACGTTGCCGCAGCGCTGGAAGACCCGCTCCTTTGGGCTGCCTTTGTGCTGGTCGCGACAACTGCCGCAGCGTCATCTGCACTGCTCAATGCCCATGCCAAGCGTGCCGACCAGGGCTCAAACCTTGCCGCAATCGCCGCCATCGCCGTCACCGGCATCGGCTGCGCAGCGGCATCCTGTCTTGCACACCATATGGAAATTGCCAGCCTTGCAGCCGCGGTCGCCGCCAAGGCGGCAGTTGCGGGAACCCTATCCTCTATAATCGTTGGGATATGCCTATATTTGCTCGGATACCAAAGAACCTATACGGAGAGTGATCTTTCGTGAACTTCCTGAACATCTTCGAGGACCACGTGGCCGGCATCTTCGGTGCCACCCGTGCCCCGTTCTCCTTTAAGAAGCTTGCCAAGCAGGCCGCTCGCGACATGGAGGATCAGACTCTGGTGATTAACGGCGTCAACACGGCGCCGGCACTCTATACCATCCTGATCGCCGCCGACGACGATCCCATGCTCGCCCCGTTCTACCCCGAGCTTTCGCGCGAGGTCCGCGAGTTTGTGAAAGCGCAGGCCGAAAAGCGCCGCTATGTCTTTGTCGGCGAGCCCCTCGTGCGCTTTATGATCGATCCGCAGCTGCGCGCCGGCAAGTTCTCGGTCTTTGCCGAGAACGTCGATGCCCCCACGCTCGGCCGCCTGTACGAAGAAGAGCGCGCCTATCAAAACGGCCTGGGCCAGAACAACTCCGCGGCAAGCC
>NZ_QRWO01000069.1:0-1539 GCF_003459655.1 Collinsella sp. AF19-1LB | reverse complement strand
GGCTCTGTTAGACCAAGATTGACATACATGTGTCCCCACGGTGCCATATCGTTGACCCCGTAGACCGCGATGATGGGGGCAGCATGAACGCCGAAGACCTGGTCCTCAACTTCAAGAAGGACATGGCGAACCTCAGCAAGACCGAGCGCCGCCGCGCTATCGAGTCCGTCAGGGACGTGATCCGCGCGGCGGCGTTCGACGACGCGGCCGGCTCCGCCTACGAAATCGGACGCTGCCCGCGCTGCGGGTCCGTCGCGGTCGTAAAGAAGGGCAAATCGAAGAACGGCGAGCAGCGCTACCTCTGCCGGGGCTGCGGCAGGACCTTCGGCATGGGCAGCGAGCGCATCCTGGGGACGAGCAGGCTCCCGAAGGAGACCTGGATGGCCTACGCCGAGTGCTTCGTGCTCATGCTGCCCCTGCGCGAGTGCGCGAGGCGCTGTCGCGTCTGCCTCAAGACCGCTTACACCATGCGCCACAGGCTGATCGAGTGCCTCTCGGCCTACTCCCCCTCGTTCAGGGTCGAGCGGGGCTGCGGCTGCGAGCTCGACGAGACCTACTTCCCCGAGTCGTTCAAGGGCAACCACGCGAAGGGGTCGTTCACGATGCCGCGCCCCTCCCGGCACCGCGGCAAGCAAGTGCACAGGCGCGGGCTGTCGCGCGAGCGGATCTGCGTCATGACCGGCGTGAACGACTCGAACGAGACGTTTCTCGAGGTCACGGGGCGGGGCGCCCTGTCGAGGGGGCGCGCCATGGACGTGCTGAGGGGCCGCATCGAGTCCGGCTCCGTCGTCGCGACCGACAGGGCGGCCGTCTACGTCAACGTCCTCGCGGAACTCGAGGTCGCCGCGCATGAGGCCTACGACCCCAAGGACCGCTCCGGGGGAACCATCAACCGGGTCAACGCCGTCCACTCGCTCCTCGGCGCCTTCATGGAGCCGTTCCGGGGCGTGTCGACGAAGCACCTGGGCGCCTACCTCGCCTGGTTCAGGTGGTGCCGGACCTTCATGGCGACCGACTCCGGCGCCGCCGAGCGCACGGTCGCGCGGCAGCTCGCGCACGGCGTCTGCAGGAGCCGCGTCCGCGACATGTTCAACGTGGAGCCGCCCTACATGGACTACTGGGCCGCGCCCGCCGCATAGAGGCGGTAGAATGGTCGCACCGCGATACACGAGGAGGGGTGAGGCCATGCCGTCGAACATACCGGCCACGACGATCCGCATCGACCCGGAGGTCAAGAAGGAGGCCACGGCCATCCTGGACGAGCTCGGCCTGTCCATGTCCACCGCCGTCAACGCGTTCCTCAGGGCGCTCGTCCGGGAGGGCGGGATGCCGTTCGAGATGAGGGTCAGGACGCCGGCGCCCGACGGGGAGACGGCGAGATAGCCGGCAGGTCGGCATGAAACGGCAGGGCCAGGCGAGCAACTCGTCCGGTCTCGGGCGCATCGCCCCCTTGCCGGATTCGAATCCGACAAGGGGGCGACCGCTGTGCAATCGCAAGAAGATGATGGGGCGGAATGTCAATCCTGGTCTAACAGAGCC
>NZ_QRWO01000068.1:0-1629 GCF_003459655.1 Collinsella sp. AF19-1LB | reverse complement strand
TTCAGTGTCGCATCCGGGCAGACATCGAACCATTTGAAATGGTCTAACTTGGATTTGTTTTTCGCAAGGCCGCCGAGAGGCGGCCCCGAGAAATTCCTTTTCCTATACTAAAACCATATGAATCGAACGGAACCGATCAGCGATGGACTGAGAGGACCGGACGGGCTCGAAGCCCAGAATATTTTGGACGGAGAGTTCGATCCTGGCTCAGGATGAACGCTGGCGGCGCGCCTAACACATGCAAGTCGAACGGCACCCCTCTCCGGAGGGAAGCGAGTGGCGAACGGCTGAGTAACACGTGGAGAACCTGCCCCCTCCCCCGGGATAGCCGCCCGAAAGGACGGGTAATACCGGATACCCCGGGGTGCCGCATGGCACCCCGGCTAAAGCCCCGACGGGAGGGGATGGCTCCGCGGCCCATCAGGTAGACGGCGGGGTGACGGCCCACCGTGCCGACAACGGGTAGCCGGGTTGAGAGACCGACCGGCCAGATTGGGACTGAGACACGGCCCAGACTCCTACGGGAGGCAGCAGTGGGGAATCTTGCGCAATGGGGGGAACCCTGACGCAGCGACGCCGCGTGCGGGACGGAGGCCTTCGGGTCGTAAACCGCTTTCAGCAGGGAAGAGTCAAGACTGTACCTGCAGAAGAAGCCCCGGCTAACTACGTGCCAGCAGCCGCGGTAATACGTAGGGGGCGAGCGTTATCCGGATTCATTGGGCGTAAAGCGCGCGTAGGCGGCCCGGCAGGCCGGGGGTCGAAGCGGGGGGCTCAACCCCCCGAAGCCCCCGGAACCTCCGCGGCTTGGGTCCGGTAGGGGAGGGTGGAACACCCGGTGTAGCGGTGGAATGCGCAGATATCGGGTGGAACACCGGTGGCGAAGGCGGCCCTCTGGGCCGAGACCGACGCTGAGGCGCGAAAGCTGGGGGAGCGAACAGGATTAGATACCCTGGTAGTCCCAGCCGTAAACGATGGACGCTAGGTGTGGGGGGACGATCCCCCCGTGCCGCAGCCAACGCATTAAGCGTCCCGCCTGGGGAGTACGGCCGCAAGGCTAAAACTCAAAGGAATTGACGGGGGCCCGCACAAGCAGCGGAGCATGTGGCTTAATTCGAAGCAACGCGAAGAACCTTACCAGGGCTTGACATATGGGTGAAGCGGGGGAGACCCCGTGGCCGAGAGGAGCCCATACAGGTGGTGCATGGCTGTCGTCAGCTCGTGTCGTGAGATGTTGGGTTAAGTCCCGCAACGAGCGCAACCCCCGCCGCGTGTTGCCATCGGGTGATGCCGGGAACCCACGCGGGACCGCCGCCGTCAAGGCGGAGGAGGGCGGGGACGACGTCAAGTCATCATGCCCCTTATGCCCTGGGCTGCACACGTGCTACAATGGCCGGTACAGAGGGATGCCACCCCGCGAGGGGGAGCGGATCCCGGAAAGCCGGCCCCAGTTCGGATTGGGGGCTGCAACCCGCCCCCATGAAGTCGGAGTTGCTAGTAATCGCGGATCAGCATGCCGCGGTGAATGCGTTCCCGGGCCTTGTACACACCGCCCGTCACACCACCCGAGTCGTCTGCACCCGAAGTCGCCGGCCCAACCGTCAAGGGGGGAGGCGCCGAAGGTGTGGAGGG
>NZ_QRWO01000067.1:442-1711 GCF_003459655.1 Collinsella sp. AF19-1LB | reverse complement strand
CAAAAACCTCGAGGCCGCAAAAGACGCCGCAAGTCTCGAGAAAATTGCGAGATTCAATGATGACATTGCCCGTTTTCAAGAGCTCCGCGACAAGATGGCGGCGCAAGCCGCCGAATTGAGGGAATCCCTCCCCACCATGCAAGCGGACATCGATGCAGCCCAAGCCAAAAACGACGAGGCCATCAACCGGGTAAGCAAGCTCCAGGAAAAATTAGACAACAAACTTGAGGAGCTTAAGGCAGTCGAAGCACTCGGCGACGAGGAGCTTGCCGAAACTATTAAACAGCAAATAAAGTCGTTGCACCAAGAGATCGTAACGGCAAAAGCGCGAGTTGACTTTTGCGAAATGGAGCTCCGCGAGGCCCAGGACCGCCTCAAAAGGCAGGAAAGACAAGTTAATGACCGTGAGCGTGATGCAGAGAAGTATAAAGCCCATATCGACCAGTTCACAGCCTGGCGAGATGCGCTCCTCGACAATTTGGAAAAGGCGCAAACGGCCTATGACGACGCCTGCAAAGCATACGAAGAGGCAAAAGCTGCAGCAGACAAGGCCACCTCGCCCGAGATAACGCAACCGGCAGAGACGACACCGCCCGCCGGCTCAGCGCAGCCGTCCGGAACAACGCTGCCCACCAATTCGCCCACATCAGGCAAAGACGCTCGACCGAGCTCCACCAAGCAAGCAAATGCAGGCGGCAAGCTTGCAAATACGGGCGACACAGCGCCGAGCGCAATCGCACTCGCAGGCATCGCCGTCACAGGACTCGGAATAGCCACCGCGGGTGTGCGCCGCATCAAGAACTCAAGGTAGCTACCAGCGAACGTCGCCTTTGCCAATCCGCAAGCCCAAAATCAAAAGAGACCCCGCTTCCCCAACTCAAACGAAGGAAGCGGGCCTCTTTACTTGTTAAAACAGATGCCAACGCCGCCGTCTCTTGAACCACGTAGCCATCAATGCCCAGACAACACTAGCAAGCCGCATTCCTTAAGGGATAGATTTAATGGCTGTTAATCAAGGGGTATACGCGCACGCCCGATCAATGGCGGGCAAACCGCCTGATATACTTACATTAGTGCTACCAAGTGAGTCGCCGACCCTTGAAATGAGGTGCCGAGATGAACGACATTCTCGCAAGAAGAGCAACCTTGGGCATCGCCCTTTCCGCGGCACTCGTCGCGGGAATCGCCCCCGCAACGGCGATCGCGGCGGAAACCAGCTCCCCCACCGGTGCAGTTGCCTTGCAGACGGAAGACGCGGCCGCCGCAAGG
>NZ_QRWO01000067.1:0-432 GCF_003459655.1 Collinsella sp. AF19-1LB | reverse complement strand
CCGATCAATGGCGGGCAAACCGCCTGATATACTTACATTAGTGCTACCAAGTGAGTCGCCGACCCTTGAAATGAGGTGCCGAGATGAACGACATTCTCGCAAGAAGAGCAACCTTGGGCATCGCCCTTTCCGCGGCACTCGTCGCGGGAATCGCCCCCGCAACGGCGATCGCGGCGGAAACCAGCTCCCCCACCGGTGCAGTTGCCTTGCAGACGGAAGACGCGGCCGCCGCAAGGGAAAAAGCGTATGCAGCCATGCAGGAAGCGCTCAAAAACCTCGAGGCCGCAAAAGACGCCGCAAGTCCCGAGAAAATTGCGGAAATCGATACTAAAATTGCCATTTTTCAAGAGAACTACGACACTAATTTGGCGCAAGCCGCCATATATAAGGAATCCCTTGGTGGCGCGCGCAGACGTGGTGTAAGAGCGTCCC
>NZ_QRWO01000066.1:0-1805 GCF_003459655.1 Collinsella sp. AF19-1LB | reverse complement strand
GCGCGTTCTTCGGCGTGCTGGCGTAAGGGCCCGGCCTATTATCTGCCCCCAAGGGAAACGGCGACCCGTTGTGGTCGCCGTTTTTTATTATCGAAAGCTAGCTGGAGGTGCTTCGTGATTCAATCTGACAATCCACCCGATAATGGCGTGAGCGGGGCGATGTATCTATTTGGCACGGCGCTCTTGTGGAGCTTTATCGGCATCCTCGTTCACGCAAATTCGCAGTCAGCTCTATTGATCGGTGCCGTCACGGCAATATTTATGGCGCTCTTTATTCTGCTCGTCGGCAGGCCTGTCCTCCGCGTCAGCCGTCTTATTGTCCTTGTGGCCGTCTGCAACTTCGTGACGGGCACCACGTTTAACTTTGCCAACCAGCTCACGACGGTCGGCAACGCAATCGTTTTGCAGTACACCTCGATGATTTTCGTTATCGTATATCAATCGCTCGCAACACACACGTTGCCCTCGCCTGCGAAGATTGCCTCCGTGGTGGTTGCTTTTACGGGTATGGGTCTTTTCTTTTTAGGTGATTTGAGTGTCGAGGGCATGCTCGGCAACCTGCTTGCCGTCATTTCGGGCGCCACCTTTGGGCTGTGTTTCTTTTTGAACTCTCGCCCCGATGCGTCGCCCATGGTGTCCTCGCTCATCTCCTGCGGTATCTCGATGCTGCCGATCGTCTATTTTGCCGGCGCCCTAGACTCCGTGAGACCATTTGAGTGGGGGCTCATGCTGGTGCATGGCCTTTTTTGCAGCGGCCTTGCGAGCGTGCTGTATGCTAAGGGGATTGCGCGCACCAACGCGTTTGCGGCCAACTTGGTCTGCATGAGCGAGGTCGTGCTCGCTCCCTGCTGGTCGGCGCTCCTCTTTGGCGAGGTCTTTCGCTGGAACGAGTTTTTGGGTGCGTCGATTATCGTTTTGGTGATTGTGGCCAACTTGGCATCCGATGCCTTTGGCGATGGCTTTCTGGTGGCGCTTGTCCGCCATCGAAACAAGGAACATGCCTGATGGGATACGTTTGCCGTTTACGGTAAAAAACACCCCGCTGAGCGAGTGGTATTAAATAGTAAGGACCTGCATACCTATAATTGGTATCAAATCATTTGTACCTGGCATGGGTGTTAGCAGCACACCAGGTACGCTTCGAGCCGTGTAATCGAACTCCCGGAATTGATATCAACAACGCGCGCGACGGGAGTGGCGACGGTTCGAGATTCCTTATTGGGAGGAATTATGCTTGTCCAAGCAATCCTCGTCGGCTTAGTCGGAGCGTTTGGATGTCTCGACTACCAGCTCGGCACCCTCTACGCGTTCCGCCCCATCGTCCTGTGCCCGCTCGTGGGCCTGGTGCTGGGGGACCTGCAGACCGGCCTTGCCGTTGGCGCCAGCCTGGAGCTGCTGTTCATGGGCTCGATCTCCATCGGCGCCTACGTACCGCCCAACGAAACCGTCGGCGGCGTGCTCGCCTGCGCGTTTGCCATTCAGCTCGGTCAGGGTACCGAGACGGCCATCGCGCTCGCCATGCCCATCGCCGTCCTTTCGCTGACGATCGGCAACATTACCAATGCTTTGTTCCCTGTGTTTGTCGATATGGCAGACAAGTTCGCCCTCAAGGGAAACCTCAAAGGCATCTACGCCGTTCATTGGGGAATTGGAATTTGGGGTTGCGTTGAGTACTTCCTGCTGTGCGGCGGCGCCTTCTATCTGGGTTCCGACGCCATTCAGGGTCTGCTCGACTTCATCCCGCCCTTCATCATCGACGGTTGCGGCGTTGCCGCCAACATCCTGCCGGCCATGGGCTTCGCCAT
>NZ_QRWO01000065.1:0-1873 GCF_003459655.1 Collinsella sp. AF19-1LB | reverse complement strand
GCATGCCCTTCTGGCGCGAGGACCTCTAAGGTTTTCAAAGACCCGTACAGGTCTTACTACAAACATCTAGCTGCCATTAGATGTCTCCCATTGGGGCGGTGCGGATCTTTCGCACCGCCCCATTCATGTTTAATGACGCTAAATGAAGATCAGATAAGGTGGCCATGGATATCAAGACAATCGGTGTTGAGGAATGGCTCAACGTTTTGGAGAAGAGTGCTACCTGGGATATCGCTCAGTCGACGATCTCGTCGCTGACCATGGGCGAGCTTCGCGCACTGGACGAGCAGGACGGCGCCACGTTCTACGAGCGCCTGGATCGCGAGAAGATGAACTACGGCTGGATCGAGGGATCGCCGGAATTTAAGGCCGAGGTCGCCAAGCTGTATCGTCGCGATGTCAATCCCGATCACATTCTGCAGACCAATGGCTGCACGGGCGCCAACCTCAACGCCATCATGGCCGTTGTGGAGCCCGGCGATCACGTGATTGCCGAGTGGCCTACCTATGCGCCGCTCTACGAGATTCCGCGTACGCTGGGTGCCGAGGTCGAGTATTGGGAGCTCCGCGAGGAGCTCGGCTGGAAGCCCGATATCGATGAGCTCAAGCGCTTGGTGCGCCCCAACACCAAGCTCATCTGCATCAATAACGCATCGAACCCCATCGGTACGGCGCTCGATGCCGATATGCTCGGGCAGATTGCCGAGATTGCCCGTTCGGTGGACGTCTACGTGCTGTGCGACGAGGTGTATCTGCCGCTCGAGAACACCGAGTCCTTTATGTCGATGGCCGACGTGTACGAGAAGGCCATTGTCACCAACTCGGTGTCCAAGACCTATTCGACGCCTGCGGCCCGCGTGGGCTGGGTCGTGGCCAACGAAGAGGTGTCCAACCGCATCCGCACATATCGCGACTACACCATGATCTGCGGCGGCGTGTTCAACGACGCCCTGGCGACCTACGTGCTCGAGCACAAGGACAAGATTCTCGAGCGCAACCGTAAGATCGTGTTTGGCAACCGCGATATCGCACAGGCTTGGATTGATACGCAGGACCGCGTCTCCTGGACGGCCCCGCAGGGCGTATCCACCTCGTTTATCCGGCTGGATATTCCCGAGGACGACGAGGAGTTCTGCAAGCGCCTGTTGGCCGAGAGGGGAGTGCTGCTGGTTCCCGGTAGCCGCTTTGAGCTTCCCTGCGGCGCACGCCTGGGCTACTGCCCGAGCGAAGACGTTCTTCGCGAGGGCCTGAGGCTTCTGGGTGAGGCGCTGGCCGAGTTCGATCGATAGGATCACGACTTCCTTCGAAGTCCGTATTCAAATTGGCCGACGATAATCGATAACAGACCCGTTTCCCATGAGGGGGCGGGTCTGTTTTTTATACCGAGAAGTCAAGTTGTTACAAATGAGGCCGTACGGCAAGCTGATATCCGCTGGGCCTTATACTGAGCTTCCGGCGAACGGTACCCAGCGTCTGGTAAACGGTAGCCTGGTTACCAAAAATGAATAGGACAAACTTTTTTGTGAATAAAAATCAAAATGGTTGAGACGTAGCAAGAATTGCGAATTCTATTCATACCTTTGCGTGAAATATGCAAATCGAGGGTGGTTTAAGAAAGATTAGTTCCAATAGATTTTTTGCTTAAAAAAGCGTTTAAGCACGTAGATACACTTTATTAAGTCAAAGTATGCCATGCGTGAAATATATGTGTATGCCGTTCACCCCTCATAAAAAACCGTTCGGGGGCAAGGTGGAAGTATGGGCTGATTTTGGATATAAATATGTCGTCAGCAATAACGCCTCACACGGAGGGGCGCTAACGAATCGGCCCTGACAAGGGCCCGAAAGAAAGGTAGGAGGCCATGACGAAAGG
>NZ_QRWO01000064.1:0-2004 GCF_003459655.1 Collinsella sp. AF19-1LB | reverse complement strand
GCGCGTTCTTCGGCGTGCTGGCGTAAGGGCCCGGCTGCATAGATTTTCGTTGCAACCTGGAAAGGGGATGGAGCGGGCCTATGCCCTCCATCCCCTTTTTGTATAGAAGGAGTTCGTATGTTCGCGAAGGATCGCGAAGCAATGCGCCTGACGCCGGCAGAGGTCAGGCTGATTCTTATTGAGTCCCTGCAGTGGTGCGCCAACAACGCGGTCTACTTTTTGGGGCTTATCGGTGCGGCCACGTATGATCTGGCTGGCACGGCCTTTTTGGTTGCTGCCATTACGCTCGTGCGCAATCTTATGACGTCGGTGGGCAATATGGTGTCGGGCTCGGTCATCGATCGCTTTGGACCGCGTCGGACGTCGTTTGTGACGTGCGTGATTACGGCGGTGCTTTCGCTTGGCGTGGGGTTGGCGCCGTTGTCTGTCCCCGGGCTTGTGTTTGCCGCGTGTGTCTTGGGACTTGCGGGCGGTTTTATCAACACCTGCACGCATGCGTTTCCGGGATACCTAGAGTCGACCACCGAGGGCCGTACCCGCGTGAACGGTCTCATGGTGTTCTACAGCAATATCGCCTATACCGCTGGCCCGCTGCTCGGCGGTGCCATCGTGAGCTGTTTTGCCACGCAATCGGTCTATCTGCTCATGGCGGGCATGATGGGTGTGGCGGCCGTACTCTCCTTGGGCTGTCATGAGTGTGTTGCTCCCGCAAAAGGGGAGAAGCCGAAGGGCGGTATTCTGGGCGGTATGGCCGAGGGTGCGCGACTTACGTTTCGCGACCACGACTTGCGCCTCATCTTTATCTCGGGCTTTTTGGGTTTCTTTGCGTTCGGCGCGTTCGATTCGCTGGAGTCGTTGTTCTACCGCGATGTGCTCAACGTGGATATCGTCTGGCTGGGCTGGCTGTCCTCGGTCGTGGGCCTCACTTCCTCGGTGGGTGCGTTCATCCTGACCAAGCTTTCTGCTCGCCATGTCAACCTGCGATTGCTGCTCGGCGCGCTCATGGCCGTGGGCATTGGGTCCATGGTGTACGTGGGCACCGATATGCTGGGGGTCGCGATTGTCGGTCAGGCGATTAACGGTCTGGCCTGGGGGTTCCTGGAGCCGCTGCAGATGATCTTGATTCAGGAGCGCGCCGACATCAAATACCTGGGGCGCATTACCGGCTTTGTGCGTTTTGGCCTGATGAGCGCCGGCGTGGTGCCGCTGCTGGCGGCTCCGTTTTTGGCGGAGGCTTTGGGCGTCCAGACGGTATTGTTTGGGGCATCGACCATTATTGCGCTGGTAGGAACGCTGTTCTTTGTCACACAAGGGAGACGCCAGGGGCGTTAGCTATACATCAAATTCTAATTTAAGACCACTCACCAGAGAATCTCGACCGTTCACCGAGGATTGGAGCAGATTGTAAAGTGGTATTAAAAACACGTTAGCTGTATGTCTATAATTGGTATCGAAAAGAAACGCGATGTATAGATTCGCGTGCAGGGCAGAAAGGAAAAGCCATGAAGGAAACCGAGAAGATCGAGATCATGCACTTTAGCCAGGAGGGCTACGTCGAGGACGGCAAGAACGTCTACGAGGCCGGCAAGAAGATGACCGCCCTCGCCGACAAGGTCGCCGACGAGGGCTACGACGCCGTGTTCCTGATGGGCGTCGGCGGCACCTGGGACGAGCTCATGCAGCTCGAGTACCTCATGAACAAGTTCGGCGACCGCGACCTCGAGGTCTACCTGATCCACGCCGCCGAGTGGAACGTCATGGGCCACAAGCGCATGACCGAGAAGTCCGTCGTGCTCACCGCCTCCGAGTCCGGCACCACCCCCGAGGTCCTCGAGGCCGTCAAGAAGATGAAGGACATGGGCGTGCGCGTCTACGCCATGACCAAGCCCGAGGGCCCCATCGGCCAGGCTGTCGGTGCCGAGAACTGCGTCAAGATGGCTTCCGATCACGGTAACGGCGGCTGCGAGATGGGCTACTACCTCGCCGACTGCTTCGGCCTGCGCC
>NZ_QRWO01000063.1:0-2055 GCF_003459655.1 Collinsella sp. AF19-1LB | reverse complement strand
GGAGGCCTCGCGGCCTCCCCCTTTTTTGCGTTTACAGGCAACATTCCTTATGCAATTAAATCAATTTAATCATCCACCGCTGAATATAGACGTTCACCGTTCTTTGGTCGGTTCTCTGTTCTCAATGGACTAATATTTGCTTTAGCGCACTGCTGCGCTTGTCCTGTTTTTACACGGGTCGTTTTATTGATTGTGACGGAAGGACTCACATGGCAGATGTTCATGAGCTGCTTGATACTTGGATTGCCAATGTCAAGGACGAGGAGCTCCTCGCTGAGCTTAACACGATGAAGGAGCAGGGTGATGAGGACGCCATCACCGATGCTTTCTTCCAAGATCTCGCCTTCGGTACTGCCGGCCTTCGCGGCACTATCGGTGCGGGCACTAACCGTATGAATATCTATACGGTCGGTCGTGCGACCCAGGGATTCGCTGACTACCTCAATGCGACCTTCGAGCATCCAACGGTTGCCATCGCTCGCGATAGCCGCAATAAAGGTGAGCTGTTCGTTAAGACGACGGCTGCCATTCTTGCAGCAAACGGCGTGACTGCCCTCGTTTATCCCAAGATTTCTCCTGTGCCGACGCTCTCCTGGGCCGTCCGTGATCTTAAGTGCTCCGGTGGCATTTGCATGACCGCTAGTCATAACCCGGCACCGTATAACGGCTATAAGGCCTATGGCCCCGACGGCTGCCAGGTCACCAGCGAGGCCGCCGATGCAATTTCTAAGGCTATCGCCGAGACCGATACATTCACCGGCGTGAAGTCCATGGACTTTGATGAGGCTCTTGAGCAGGGTCTGGTTAAATGGATCGAAGGCTCATGCCTCGAGCGTTATTACGACGCCGTTCTCGCGCGCGGCGTGACTAACCTTTCTGCCGAGGAGATCGCTGGCGCTCCGCTTAAGCTCGTCTACACTCCGCTCAACGGCACCGGCCTCATTCCCGTTACTACGGTGCTCGAGCGCGCTGGCATCACCGATGTCACGGTTGTTCCCGAGCAGAAGGAGCCTAACGGCGATTTCCCGACCTGCCCGTATCCTAACCCCGAGATCCGTCAGGCCATGCAGAAGGGCATCGATCTCTGCGAGCAGGTTCACCCTGATTTGCTGCTTGCAACCGATCCCGACGCCGACCGTGTTGGCGTTGCCGTTAAAAATGGCGATGACTATCTGCTGCTGACCGGCAATGAGATGGGCGTTCTGCTGCTCGACTATATCTGCAAGACCCGTGCTGCCCGCGGTGAGGACCTCACTAAGAAGGTTGCCGTTACTACTATCGTTTCTTCCGCCATGGTTGACGCTCTGGCCGACGAGTACGGTTTTGAGCTTCGCCGCTGCCTGACGGGCTTCAAGTACATCGGCGACATCATTACTTCTCTTTCCGATGCTGGCGAGGTCGATCGCTTTATCTTCGGTTTCGAGGAGAGCTACGGCTATCTGGCCGGCGACCACGTGCGCGACAAGGACGCCGTGAGCACTTCGCTTCTGATTTGCCAGATGGCGCAGTATTACAAGCTCCAGGGTAAGAACCTTGCCGATGCGATGCACGAGCTGTACGAGAAGTATGGCTACTATCACAACAAGACGATTTCGCTAAGCTATCCGGGCGCTGAGGGTGCGGCAAAGATGGCCGGCATCATGGCTGGTTTGCGCGAGAACCCGCCCGCGGAGCTCGCCGGTTCCAAGATTGAGGCCGTCGTGGATTACAACACCTGCGTGAACGGCCTGCCGAAGGCTAATGTCATTGAGTTCGATCTCGAGGGTGGTAACAAGGGTATCGTCCGTCCTTCTGGCACCGAGCCCAAGATTAAGCTGTACATCTTCGCTAAGGGCGCGGATGCCGCCGAGGCTGATGCAGCACTTGACGCGATCGAGGAGTCCGGTCGCAAGCTCTTGGCCTAAGGCTTTGAAAGCCTATTTCTATAGATAGACGGAGGAGGGGATCTCGGAAACGAGGTCCCCTCTTTATTACTTTTAAATACAGCTGAGAATCCCAAACTGTGTAGGAAATGTGTACGCCCAGATTCCCGCCCCCGGCGCCCCTCCGGTCTGG
>NZ_QRWO01000062.1:0-2075 GCF_003459655.1 Collinsella sp. AF19-1LB | reverse complement strand
ACGCTCGACGCAGCCACGGGCCCCGCTGTCGCGGGCGCGCCTGAGGCCCCACTCGAACGAACCACCCTGGCGCGAGCCGCCGCGAACCTCGTGGCCAACGCCGCCGAGCACGCGCGCTCGCGCGTGGTGGTCTCCTGCGACGTCGCTGGTGGATACCTCGTCATCGAGGTCGCCGATGACGGACCGGGCTTTTCTCCCGCCGCCCTCGAACGCGGCTGCGAGCGCCTCTTCACAGACGACTCCTCTCGCTCCTCGCGCGACGGAGGCCGCCATTACGGGCTCGGCCTCCACGTCGCCTCCGAGGCCGCGAGCGCCCACGGGGGCTCCGTCTCGCTCGCCAACAGCCCCTCGGGCGGCGCGGTGGCCACCATCGCGGTCCCCCTGTGCGGGGCCTGACGAATCAGGCCCTCACACTGGCATACCTCGCAACCAAACGCTTCCCGGATAATTCATGAGGCCGTACTCGTATTCGAGCCTGCCTATCTCTGCGGCAAGCGCCTCCGTCATGTAGAAGGTTTTCGTGCGGCCCGTCGACTTCGCCAGGCGGTCGTACCTGTTCGCGAGGTCCTCGGGGGTTCTCAGGGCTGCGGTGGCGGTTGCCATGATGCACCTCCCGGTTAGATGTAATACGTGTATTACTTTCTATCACATCACCCGAACCCCGCACCGGCGTACGGTCGTATCTGCTATTTTACCTTACATTTTGTCAACCGGCCCATGCTCGGCTTGTTCAGCCAGATTAAATCAACTGTTAAATCAATCCAGGCCTGTAGGGGGCGGTGGAAATCTTTCGAGGACTGGGGGCGCCGTCCCTGGGTCGGCTCCTCGATGGCCGCGGCTGAATTCCCCTGCCATCGGCTGCGTGGGTTCCGGCACGGGGCTCTGGCGCTGCTCGAACTGGGCGCAAGACTCGGCTGTTGGTCGTACCGGACGGCATACGTTTTGAGACCGGCAAGCTGATGCCGGCTCGAGGACAGCGGTCCGGTGCACCGGGCCGATCGATAGCGGTCTCAGGTTCACAGCGCAGCTTCTCAGGGCTCGCATATATAGGAAGACTTGATTGGCAATCGATTTTAATGAAGTCGGCAGCGCATGTCAGAGTTTTCAACAAATTTAACATGCCACCCTTTATATCCGCACGCGCGTAATTCAACTCATAAGGACCGGCTATCCCTTACCAGTGACACAATCTCAAACGCACAGAACAGAATCATCAGTCCAATCATCGCATAAGAGGCAGCCGAACCTTCAAGCACTATTCCACAAAGAACAATCTCCGCGCCGCCAATAAGAACTGTTATCAGGCGCTCTGCCTTTTTGCTCTCGCCGCTCGCATAAAAAGGCGGCAAAGCGCACAAGATCACATATAGCCCGGGAAGGGAATACAGGATCGATAGTCCAAGCCCCCCATCAACCGCAGTGCTTTGCGTAAGAATCAACTGAACCCAAACGGCAATTATCACTGAGCAGGTTGTCGATAAAAGAAGACTAGAAATATAGCACGCAACAAAGTCCCGTCGCATTCGAACAGAGAAATCCGCGAACTCTCTTCGCCGCGTGGAAACAATAAGGTACACAGAAATTGCAATAGAACCAATCAGGGAAAACAGCGGAACAACCAGCAATTCAAGCTTATTACCCCATCGATCAACCACACCCCCACTCCAATGAGCGGGAATTGTATCAGGGAGGACTGACCAAGCCGCCCATAGAATCAGAAATGGAAGAATAGAGAGGATGAAAGATGATAACACTGCAGTAATTTTTTTTGAGGCTCTCATCGATTCCGCATCTCCTTGCGCGCCCACATTCCACTCCGCCTTAAATCAAGTATACGTTTTGAGACCGGCAAGCTGATGCCGGCTCGAGGACAGCGGCCCGGTGCACCGGGCCGATCGATAGCAGTCTCAGGTTCACAGCGCAGTTTCTCAGGGCTCGCATATATAGGAAGACTTGATCGGCAATCGATTTTAATGAAGTCGACAGCGCATGTCAGAGCTTTCAGCAAACCGCAGGTAAATTCGTATACCAAAAATTGGTACCTTGATTATCGACTTTATCCGAACACCTCCCAC
>NZ_QRWO01000061.1:0-2221 GCF_003459655.1 Collinsella sp. AF19-1LB | reverse complement strand
ATGGCGAAGCCCATGGCCGGCAGGATGTTGGCGGCCACGCCAAAGCCAGCAAGGACAAAGGGCGGGATGAAGTCGAGCATGCCCTGGATAGCGTCAGCACCCAGATAGAACGACAGCGAGCACAGCAGGAACGCCATGATGACACCGGTGGAACCGATCAGGAAGTGCATCGCATAGACACCCTTAAGGTTGCCCTGGCTGGAGAAGACATCAGCGCGGTCAACCAGAATCGGCAGGGCGGCGTTGAGGATGTTCTTGATGGCAAGGCACAGCGTGGCGATGGGCATGGCAAGCGCGATGGCTGCCTCGGAGCTCTGGCCCAGCTGGATAGCGAAGGCACAGGCAAGCACGCCGCCGATCGTCTCATCAGGCGGCACGTAGGCGCCGATGGAGATCGAGCCCATGAACAGCAGCTCCAGGCTCGCACCGATCGCGAGGCCGGACTGCAGGTCCCCCAGCACCAGACCCACGAGCGGGCACAGGACGATGGGGCGGAACGCATAGAGCGTACCGAGCTGGCAGTCGAACTTACCAAATGCGGCGATAAGTCCGATGAGGATTGCTTGGGTAAGCATACATCCCCCTTTCCATATAGGACACTACGAAGAGCTCAGACTCTTCGAATTTAAACGCCTAGAGCACGCTGGCGCAGTCAACCTTGGGGTCATCGGCCAGGGGTCGAATCTCGACCTCGACGCCACGATCCAGCATCTCGCGCACATCGGCTTCCTCGGCCGCGGTCAGGAAGATCTGACGAGAGACCTGACGAGCGTCGGGACGCTTCTCGTCCTTGGGCTTGGTGTTGCCCAGGTTGACCGACTTGATCTGCGGGCAGCCCTCAACAAGCTGCTTTGCCTCAGCGATAGTGGCGACGCAGATGATCATCTTGTACTTGTCGGTCACGCCCGAGTTGATAGCTTCGATTGCATGCTCCATATCTTTGATGACGAGCTTGCAGCCGGCAGGCTTGCCCATCTTGAGCGTCGTCTTCCACACCGGATCGTTGGCGACCTTATCGCCAACGCAAAAAATGCAGTTGGAGCCAAGGCCCTGAACCCAGGAAACTGCGACCTGGCCATGAAGCAGGCGATGGTCAACGCGAAGTAGCTGAATCATAATGTGACCCCCCAAAGGTCTTGCGCCGTCTTACGGCATGTCAATAAGTGCTGCGGATTAGAACTCTTCTTCCTCGTCGTCATCGACCAATAGGTCGTTGACAAACTTCACGCGCGTATCGTCCGCAGCGACGATGGCGCGAATCGTCTCCTCAACCGGCGCCGACTCGTCAGAGAACAGCAGCTGGATGAGCAGAGGAAGGTTCATGTTGGTAACGAGATACGTGCGGGGACGCGTCTGGACAATCTTGGTGAACTCGTTATTGACGCTGCCGCCAAAGAGATCGGTGCAGACAACGACATCATCGTCGGCAGACATGCCCGCCAGCAGTTTTTGGGCCTCCTCGGCCACGTCCATGCGGTCATCGACGAACATCGAAAGATCGTGGACGTTGTCGCGCGCGCCCGAGAGCAGCTCGACGCTCTCCTTGATGCCGGTAGCGAAGTGCGCATGGCTGGCGATGATGTACTGTCTCATTCTGTGTTCCTCTCAATAGCCCGGCACGTTCCCGCACCCGTTTTCTTTAGTAGTCGAACTGGTGATAGTAGCGACGATACTTGAGGTTGTGCTTGGTGACCGTCTCGTAGTAGCGAGCCAGGCGGTCGGTCACGAGCACCGTCAGAATCCACGGGGAGACGATGACGCGGAACTCGTCGTCAAGGCCGGGGATCGCGAACTCGGCGGTGTCGATGATGTTGATGTCGGTGTCGCCGGTCACGCCGCGGGTCAGGAACGCGCGGACGCGCTCGTCGAGCTTGCGGTTCTCGTCCTCGCCCATGAACAGGAACACGGGGACGCCGGGCTCCACGAGCTCGAGGGTGCCGTGGAAGAAGTCGGCCGAGGTGATGTAGCGGGTGCGCTTCCACTGCATCTCCTCCAGGATGCACATCGAGAACAGGATCGTCTCGCCCCACAGGGCGCCGGAGCCGATGAACATGGTGTAGGGGGCCAGGGCGTACTTCTTGGCGAGCTCCTCGGCGCGCGGCTCGAAGCGCTTGCGGATATCGAGCATGTCCTTCCAGATGTCCTTGGTCTGCTCGATAAACAGGTCGAACTTGGGGAAGCAGCCACGGCGGTTGAGCAGGCGCAGGCCGAAGCAGTCGGC
>NZ_QRWO01000060.1:0-2497 GCF_003459655.1 Collinsella sp. AF19-1LB | reverse complement strand
CGACGAGCGCGAGCCGCGCGAGGATCGCGGTGGCGAGGGCTCGGCCGACCAGGGTCAAAAGCGCCGTCGCCGGCGCCGTTCCCGCAAGCCGCGCCAGGATGGTGGCGAGGGCTCGACCCCGTCTTCGTCCGCACCACAACCGCCCGCCGGCGAATAACGCCCGCGAGCGGATTTAGCCCGCCTTGCCCCGAGCGCATCGGGGTATCATAGCGCCGGATCAACAACCCTCCCTGCGACCGAATGTAGGGAGGGTTGTGTCTTGAAGAGCCATCTGAACATATTGAGCTGTCTGCAGGGTGCCGGTGCCCTACCGTTTGCGGACGAATTACTACCGTTTGCCGATCGGGTGGCACGCGAGGCGCTCGAGGCATTGTCGCCAACACGATGTGCCGGCTGCGAGCGCGCCGGTACGCTTATTTGCCAAGACTGCCTGGCTGCGCTCACGCTCATCGACCCACGTCATAGCTGCACCCGATGCGGCGCCCCGTTTGGGGATTTGCTGTGCACTGAGTGTTCGGTCGAGGGCACGTCCTCGGCAATGGCGGAGGCGCTCGACCGCTGCCTGGCGTGCGCCGTCTATGCGCATCCGCTGCCGCGCATCATTAAAGCGTACAAGGATGCGGGCGAGCGACGTCTGGCTCCGTATCTGGCGGAGCTGCTCTACGACACCGCCCTGCATGCCCAGGTCGTAGCGCCCGAACGCTTAGGAGGTGTGCTGTCCGGTGCGGATGCGGTGGTGTTTGTGCCTGCGACGGCGGCAGCGTTTCGGCGGCGTGGTTTTGATCATATGGAGGCTATTGCGCGCCCATTTTGCGAGCTGTCGGGTGTTCCCCTGCTCGATGCTCTCGTCAAGTACGGGCATGGCGACCAGCGCGAACTCGGTCGTGAGGAGCGCCGCGAGCGTGCCCAAGGCATGTACGAGACGGTTGAGGATGTGCGGGGCAAGTGCCTGCTGCTTATCGACGACGTTATCACCACGGGTGCGACGATGGCCGCGGCTTCGGCTGAACTCAAGCGCGCCGGCGCCGCAGCAGTCGATGGCCTCGCTATCGCACGCGTTTGGTAGGGGTGGTTTTGTGGCAGTAAAGATTGAGCGGTGCAACGAGCCGACAGGCGAACAGCTAGCGGCTTCCGTAATCCTAACAGGCGCCTCGGCGCTACGCATGATGCGCGCCGAGCGCCGACAAATGGGTTACATCAGCTGGAGGGACCTCGATCCCGATGAAGAGCGCCGTGTGCTGTGCACGTCGTCGCCCTCGACCGAGGACATCTATCTTCCCGACTTGGTGCGGATTGGGGCCGCAAGCGGCGAGGTGCAAGAAGATCTTTGCTTGCTGGTGGGATCTGCGGCGCAGCGCCGCCGCATGCCTGGCGTGGGCTGGTCCGTATGCTCTGGGTTGCCCGCCGGCTCGATTCTAGAGGTGGAACCGGGGGTGTACAGTCTATCTCCCGAGGCCCTTTGTGTTGCCGTCGCCCACGAGGTCGGTTGTATCCAGGCATTTGCCCTGGCCCAGGAGCTGTGCTCTAAGATTTCGCTGAGCGACCGCGGGAAGTATCTGCCTCCCTACACCTCGCCTGTTACGAATAAACTTGCAAAGGACAAGGACCAGCCAGCAGACGTGGGCTACTTTGAAGTCGAGCCGGCGCTGACGCCCGATCGCCTGGCAGATTACCTTGCGGCATGCAAGGGGAATGTGGCCAAACAGCTGCAGCGTCTGTGTCCCTATCTTTCGGAAAACCTGCTCTCGCCCATGGAGTGCATCATGCTCGCCCTGTTTTCGCTTCCGTTTTCCTATGGCGGGTTTGCCTGCGGACCTTTTAAGACCGACTACAAGGTCGAGTTCGATGACCGTGCGCAGGCAATCTCGGGGATGCCTCATGCAGTTTGCGATGCGTATCAAGAGGCAGCCCGGTTTGACCTGGAATACAACGGTGAGCTGGGCCATTCCTCTCGGAGGGGACGTATCCATGATGAAAAGCGCAACACGGGCTTGATTACTATGGGAATCGAGGTCGCGACGGTCAACAACGAAATGCTCTGTGACATGGAAGCGATGGAAGCGCTCGCATGGCGCATCCACCAGCGTATGCGAAAGCGGTACCGGAATCGTGTCGATGCCCGCAGGAAGAAGCAAGAGGCGTTGCTTAACACGCTGCGGGCGTGTTTTGGGCTTAAGCCGGTCTAATTCACGTCGAAAATAGGGGGTTAATCATATGCCCTGGCCAAAATATGGCAAATATGAGTACTGTCACTAAATCAGTAACAGCAAAATCAAGGAATTTAGGACTCGGAGGCGTCATAAAGTAAGAAGATAATAAACAAATGTAGAATAACTAAGCATCAGGTTGGCGACACTGAGCGCAAAATCTGTCCGAGAGGCCAAAAATGCCTGTTACTAAATTGGTGACAGTACTCATATTTGCCATTTTTTGGCCACGGCACCCTAAGAAGGGTGTCCCGGAGGTAGCGCGCAGAGATGTGGTGTAAGAGGCGGGG